>JAHZHY010000012.1 GCA_019420045.1 Clostridiales bacterium | reverse complement strand
TATGAACTTCTTTTTATTTCCCTAAATTGTTGCACTTGATAGTATAATTCACCATTTAAAGAAAAAACCGGACGCTTTGGCGTCCGGTTTTCTTTTTCTTTTAAGGCAGGCGTTTGCGGCAATAGACCTGAGACAGAAGGGCAACCACAGCGCACAAAGCCAGATAAAGGGGAAAGAGCTTGTTCTGCACGGCGCCCGACAGAATGATCAGAGAGCCGCAGAAGGCCAGCACAGGAATCCCAACTCCTTGCCACCGGCTTTTGATCTGCCCTTTTTTATAAAGGCGGTAGATGGCAAAATAGAGCACCGGGTAGAACAGGTAGCTGATGGCGATGGCGATTTCCGACACATCGCTGTTGGGAAGCAGGTTAAAGCGGGTGGCCAGATAGTGGAGAGCCATCCAGATACAGCAGATGGCAAAGGAGAACACCGCAGAAGGTACCGGGATGCCCAGCTTGGGATGGATGCGGGAAAGGGTGGAGGAAAAGGGCATCATCCCCTGGCGCAGAGAGAGGGAATAGGGCATACGGATGTAGCCCATCACCAGGCCGTTGACGGTGCCCATCACCGAGATGACCACAAACACCGTGATGGCTTTGGCGAAGGTGTCGCCAAACAGGCTGGCTGCTGCCTCTGTCACATGGGCATCGCCCAGGGCCATGACCTGTTCCGGCCCCACATAGCAGGTGATACCTACAAAATAGGTGACATAGATGAGCAGGATGGTCAGGGGAGCCACCGTCAGCGCAATGGGAAGGTTCCGCCGGGCGTTTTTCACCTCGTGAGAAATGGAGGTGGACACCACCCAGCCGTCATAGGAGTAGGCGATGGGGCCTACGGCCGCCAGCCAGCCGATGCCGGAAAGAGACGAAGAGGACAGGTTCCGCAAGCCGCTGATGGGATCACCCCAGAGAATCCCGGCGATGCCCAGCAGCGCCAGGGGGATCAGCTTGACAACGGTGGAGAAGTTCTGGAAAAAGCCGCCCAGCTTGGCCCACAGTACATTATAAAGGAAGCAAAGGGCACAGAACACAAGACCGATGAGAATCTGCTCTTCCAGACTGGCCTGGATGTTGAAGAGGATGGAACCATAGATCCCCACCACCCAGCTGACCACGATGGTGATGGCAGGGTAGTAGACAAAGACCTGGAACCAACCAAAGGCACAGGCCCAGCGGGAACCGGCGAATTGTTCAAAATAGGTGAAGATTCCGCCGGGTTTATCGGTGAGGGAAGCCAGCTGTCCCATGGCCAGACCGCCGAAGACAATGGCAATGGCGGCCAGAGTAAAGACAAAAGCACCCAGAGCCACGCTGCCGCCGGTAGCTACCAGCACATTGTCGCTTTTGAAGAAGATGCCTGAGCCGATGCAGATGCCGATGATCATGGTAATGGCGGTGAAAAGGCCATATCGCTTGTTGTTTTGTTCCATAATCGATCCCCCTGTTTTTACAGAATGTGTACATTATGAAGGGTGAAGTTCTTTTTGTCAATTCCAAATGAAAAAAGGAACAGTTGCAGAGAAATGCAGGCTATGCTATCCTTAAAAGTACAGACCGGAAAAAGAAAGGATGACAAAGGATGATCACCAGAGACGAAGCCTGGGTGCTGTTGTGCAAATACAATCAGGAGCCCTTCCATCTCCGCCATGGGGAAGTGGTGGAAGGCTGCATGCGTTATTTCGCCCGGGAGTTGGGATACGGAGACGAAGAGGAATTCTGGGGCATTGTGGGCCTTCTCCACGACCTGGATTTTGAACAGTGGCCGGAAGAGCATTGTCACAAGTGCCGGGAGCTGATGCAGGAAGCTGGGCTGGATGAAAAGATGATCCATGCCGTAGCAAGCCATGGTTATGGCCTGTGTAGCGAGATTGAGCCGGAACATGAGATGGAAAAGGTGCTCTTTGCCGTGGACGAGCTCACCGGCCTTTTGGGAGCCGCAGCCCGGATGCGCCCCTCCAAAAGCGTTTCCGACCTGGAGCTGCCTTCGGCCAAGAAAAAGTTCAAGGACAAGAAGTTTGCCGCCGGTTGCTCCCGGGAAGTGATCCAGCAGGGCGCCGACCGACTGGGCTGGACTTTGGATGAGCTGATCGAAAAAACCATCCTGGCCATGCGGGAAGACCCGAAAAACTAAGGGCATTCTATAATAAATAGTAAAAAGCTCTCCCATTGTGTGGGAGAGCTTTTTTATGTGAAAAATACAAGAAGTACATGGAACGGTCTTACCGATGAGGGGTAAGGCCGTATTTTTTTAGCTTTTTGGAAACGGTGGACTGATCGATGCCCAGAGCCTCGCCGATGCGGCGGGTGGTGTGATAGGACTGAAGGGCTTCCCGCAGCATCCGCTCTTCCAGCTCTTCCACCGCTTGCGGAAGACTTTGAGGGGCAAGGGACGGGAGGGGAGTATCCGCAGAAGCAGAAAAGGAGCTTCCAAAAGCACGGCTCACCGCTTCAGGGCCGATGACCGGGGATTGGGTGGTGACGATCAACCGTTCCACCATGTTTTCCAGCTCCCGCACATTGCCCGGCCAGTCATGGGACTCCAGCAGCTGGATGGCCTGAGGAGAAAACTCCTTGTTCATGCCATAGCGCAGATTGATCTGTCGGGCGAAATACTGGGTGAACAGCTGGATATCTCCCAGCCGTTGACGCAGCGGCGGGATAACGATGGGCACGATGTTCAGCCGGTAGTACAGATCCTGGCGGAATTTTCCCTCTTCCACCAGCTTTTTCAGGTCCTTGTTGGCGGCGGCGATGAAACGGGCCTGGATGCGGGTGGGTTCCACACCGCCCAGACGGGTGACGGTGTGATCCTGAAGCACATGGAGCAGCTTGACCTGCAGTTCCAAAGGCAGTTCGGAAATTTCGTCTAAAAAGATCGTTCCTTTTTTTTGCGGCCACCAGCAGCCCTTCCTTGCCCCGGCTCTGGGCGCCGGTGTAGGCGCCGGGGAGATAGCCGAACAGTTCCGATTCCAGCAGGGCCGGAGGAATGGCGCCGCAGTTGATGTTGATAAAGGGTTCATTGCGGCGGCGGCCGCTGTCGTGGATCTTGCGGGCAAAAACGCCTTTGCCAACGCCGGTTTCTCCCAACAAAAGCACGGTGGTGTCCAAAGAGGCCACGCACATGGCGGTTTCCATGGCCGCCTGCATGGCGGGACTGCGTCCCACCAGAGCCTGTTCCTCTCCGGGCGATGGCGGGGGCTGGCGGCGCAGGGCCTGAATCAGAAGCTCAGCGTCGTGAAGCTCTTCTTTCAAAGATTCCTCCAGGGTGATATCCCGGCTGATGTTGATCACCCGCACCAGACGCCCCTGGGAATCAAACAGAGGCTTGCCGGAGACCAGCAGCTTCCGGCTGCCTTTGGTTTTTTGCACCAGTGTGACACTTTGCTGGGTGCGCAGCACGGTCACCGTGGTGGAGACATCGAAAATCCCCTGCTTTTCCAGGTCAAAAGCGCTGGCGCCGATGATCTGGTCCAGGGGGATACCGAAGTTCTGGGCACAGGCCTTGCTCACTTTCAGGAAAACACCGTTGCCATCGGCAATGGTGATTTGGTCAAAGGCCATGTCAAAAATTGTTTCCAGTTCGTCACAGCAGGGAGCGGATGCGGGAACCATAAAAAGCCTCCTCTTTTTTTTCCAACTGGTTTGGTTCATATTATCATCACCTTGTTGAAGAATGTCAACAGTTCCTGTCGCACCCCAAAGGGGGAAAACGGTCAAAGGGAAGAACGGTATAAATTTTTTCTTTGATTTTCGCCTGTTTTCGCCAATTTTCGACATTTTTCGAAAAAATGCCACTAAAATTTTGTATGGAGAATTTTCTTGGCACGCTTCTTGCTACATAGAAGGGTGAGAAGAAAATCTTGTGGGAAAGGAGAGATGAGGCAACAGTGGAAACGAGCAGAGAGAGGATTATGGAGGTCATACAAGACCTGTCCCGTCTGACCGATACCCCAGGGGAAGGGGTCACCCGGTTTTCCTATGGAGAGCTGGACCGGAAGGCCCGGGAGTACATCATTGGAAAGATGGAAGAGATGGGGCTTACGGTCACCGTGGACCCGGTGGGAAATCTGCGGGGAAGATGGGAAAGTGAGCATCCCCAGCGGCCACCGATGCTGGTGGGGTCCCATCTGGACAGCGTCCGCTGCGGCGGCCCTTATGATGGGATCACCGGCGTAGCCTGTGCCGTGGAGGCGGTGAGAACTTTGATGGGGAGGGGAAAAGAGCCCCAGCGGCCCGTTGAGGTCATCGTCTTTGCCGAGGAGGAAGGTTCCAATTTCGGCACCACCATGGTAGGCAGCAAAGCCCTGGTGGGAAAGCTGGGAAAGGACGGACTGCATTTCCTCCGCACGCCCCAGGGGGAAACCGCTTTTGACAAGATGAAAGCCTTTGGCCTGCATCCGGAGCAGGTGGAGGAATATGCCCTTCATCCCGGCGATATCCATGGTATGGTAGAGCTTCATGTGGAGCAGGGAGCGGTGCTGTGGAAAGAGGGGAAGACCATCGGCGTTGTGGAAGACATCGCCGGCATGACCACGCTGCGGGTGACAGTGAAGGGGGACTCCAATCACGCAGGAGCCACACCCATGGGCCTGCGGAAGGATGCACTGGCGGCGGCCGGAAGCATCATCGGACAGATCCCCCAGCTGACGGAGAACACCGTCTCACCCCATACGGTGGCTACCGTAGGATCCATCCAGTGTTTCCCCAATATGCCCAATGTGATACCCGGGCAGGTGGAGTTCACGGTGGACATCCGGGACAGTGTCCAGGCCGGCATCGATCAGGTGGTGGAACGGCTGACCCAGAAGCTGGGTGAGCTGGCCGATGCCCGGCAGATGGAAGTGAAATGGGAAGTTGTGGGCAGATCGGACTGCATTCATCTGAATGAGGAGATCACCGGGATCATCGAAGAGGAAGCCCGGGAAATGGCAGTTTCCTATAAAAGACTTCCTTCCGGGGCGGTGCACGATGCGGCCTTGATGAGCAGCATCACCCGGGCCGGGATGATCTTCGTCCCCAGTGTCAAGGGCAAAAGCCACTGTCCGGAAGAATATACACCCGAAGAAGAGATCCAGGTGGGATGTGACCTGCTGGTGCGGGTCATAGACCGGCTGACTTGCTGAGATCATAGGTTAGGAAGGAGATTTGTTATGAAGACCATCATCAAAAACGGCGTGCTGCTGGGGGAACATGGC
>JAHZHY010000120.1 GCA_019420045.1 Clostridiales bacterium | reverse complement strand
CAGATGAACATGGCGTCGCCGAAGCTGAAGAACCGGTATTTTTCCTCCACGGCCTGGCGATAGGCATTGAGAATATTTTCCCGTCCGGCCAGAGCGGAAACCAGCATCACCAGAGTGCTTTCCGGCAGATGGAAATTGGTGATGAGGGCGTCCAGGCCTTTGAAGGTGTAGCCGGGATAGATGAAGATGTCTGTGCTGCCTTCCCCGGGGTGAGTTACATGGTTTTCATCGGTGACCGTTTCCAGAGTGCGGCAGGAGGTGGTGCCCACGGCGATGACCCGGTGTCCCGATTGCCGGGCATGGTTGATCTTTTCTGCCGTCTCCGGGGTGATGAAATACTGTTCCGAATGCATCACATGGTCGGTGATTTCCTCTTCTTTCACCGGGCGGAAGGTGCCCAGGCCCACATGGAGGGTGACGGGAGCAAAGACCACGCCTTTTTCCCGGATGCGTTCCATCAGCTCCGGGGTGAAGTGGAGCCCGGCCGTGGGAGCGGCGGCAGAACCCGGTTCCCGGCAATAAACCGTCTGATACCGATCGGGGTCGGAAAGGTGCTCTTTGATGTAGTGGGGCAGGGGCATTTCCCCCAGTTCCTCCAGAATCTCCAGGAAGATGCCTTCATAGTGGAAAGAGATGATCCGGTTGCCCGTTTCCAGCACTTTGTCGATGGTGGCGGTGAGCCGGCCGTCGCCAAAGGTGATGTTGGCTCCCTCTTTCAGCCGGCGGCCGGGACAGACGATGCACTCCCAGCGGCCCTCTCCCAGGTCTTTCAGAAGCAGCACTTCCACGGCGCCGCCGGTGCCGGTTTTTTGCCCATAGAGCCGGGCCGGGATGACTTTGGTGTCGTTGATCACCAGGCAGTCGCCCTCCTGGAGGTAATCGATGATGTCATAAAAATGCTTGTGCTGCACCTGGCCGGTCTTTTTGTCCAGCACCATCAGCCGGGAGGTGTCCCGCTTCTCCAGGGGAGTCTGGGCGATCAGTTCTTCGGGAAGGTCGTAATAAAAATCACTTTTTTTCATAATCTTATGCAGCAGGTCCTACCTGCACTCCTGTAAAATAAAATTTGATGATATCCTCATAGGAAAATCCCGCATTGGCCATGCCATTGGCGCCCCACTGGCTCAGACCGATGTGGTGGCCGTTGCCTGTGCCGGTGACGGTGTAGGTGCCGCTGCTGGCCTTGGCCTTCTGGGCGGCGGGGATGGAAACCGTGCCGGAACCGGTGATGGCGGACAAGCTGCCGGAGGACACCGGACCGATGATGCCGCCTTGGCCGATGGCATACATTCCCGACAGGGAAGAGAAGGGCTGGCCGTTGATAGTGAAGCCGTCCACATTGCCGCCGCCGGAGCCGGAGCCGCCAGAAATGGTATAGCGGTGACTGAGGATGGAAACGCCGTAGGCCGAGCTGTTGAGAATGGAGCGGGCGCTGGATTTGGAAAAGACCAGATCCTTGCCGCCGTCCTGCTCCACCGTCAGACCGTCTACATTGCCGTTGCGGGTGGTGTGGCTCACATACACATTGGCCACATTGCCCACGGAATATCCCTTGCTGCGCAGAATGGCAGCCACCGTTTCATTGGTGAAAGTGGCGCTCCAGTTGACAGGGTTTTTGAGATAGGTGTCCTCCACGCCACGGAGATAGGGAACATAGGAAGTCCAGATGTTCTCCACATCCTCGGTGGCCCCGCCGCTGGAAGCGTGGTAATAGGCCTGGGCGATCGCACCGTCATAAAGGATATACTGGCCATAGACGGCGTCCACGGCGCTGTCCGAATTGGCGGAGGCGGCATTGGTGCCCTGGTAGACCTGGCAGTCGGTGGAATTGCACAGGTCAAAGCCCTGGGAAGAGTGCTTGCCCAGACTGTTCATGGAATAGGATTTGGCACACAGGGCCTGGGCCTTCAGGGCTTCCGCAGGCCAGGAGGCATTCATTTCGTAAGGGACGACACCTTTCACATAATCGGAAAGTCCCACCACATTGATGACCGTCAGGTCATTGCCCTGCATCCGCTTGTATTCAAAAGCGCCGCAGTATTTGAAGCCTTTGAACCAGGTCTGGGGTTTGGCGGCCCCCGTAGGCTGGATGCCCAGATAGTTTCCGCCGCTGTCCAGCTCAAACAGGATGGTGTTGGTGCCGGTTTCGGTGACGGTATAACAGCTTTCGCTGTATCCGCACACACTCACCGCCCCAGCCTGGGCCGAAACGGCACTTTGGGCCGCCTGGGCCTCGGAAGCGGAGGAATACTGGCCGATGCGCACTACATAGCTGCCGTTGACATAGGCAGGGAAGGCACCAAGAGAGGAAAGGGACTGGGCAAAACTCCGGGCTTCCGATGCCGAAGAGAAGGTGCGGCTGGTTTGCAGGTGATAGGGCCGGATGACGGTGTGATAGGAGGCCGGGGCCACATCATAGTAGTCTTTTTCTCCATTGATATAAAGCTGCTTGTCCTTGACCACGGTGATCTTCACCGTAGAGGTTTCCAGCAGGGAGATGAATTGATCCCCGGAAAAATACCCCAACCGGTAGCCGCTTCCGTAGCCGGTCACATTCTGTAAATTGGCGGCAGGCAGGCCATTGGAGCCATAATAAAGGCCGATGCGCAAAGTGGGTTCGGCGGCTGCGGCCCGGGCCGGCGGGGCAGGCAGCCAGGAAACCAGCAGAAGCGCGGCCAAAAAGAAGGAAAGAATGGATTTTTTTCGTTTGTTCATGTGTTTTCTCCCTATGCGCTAGCGAAACATACAAAGAAATTATACCGCAAATCCTTTTTTGATTCAACCACTGCCAGCACTTGCTGGAAAGTGGATTATTTTGTATAATAAAAGAAAGGAATGCAGACTTTTTCACTCTCTGAACAGAGACAAGGAGAAACCCTATGAAATTGACTTTTATCGGCGCTGCTCATGAAGTAACCGGCAGCTGCAGTCTGCTGGAGGTGAATGGGCAGAATGTACTCATTGACTATGGCATGGAACAGGGACAGGACACCTATGTGAACATCGGCCTGCCCATCGCTCCCAGCCAGGTGGATATGGTGATCCTCACCCATGCCCACATCGATCATGCCGGGCTTTTGCCCCTTTTGTACCGCCAGGGGTTCCGGGGAAAGGTCCACGCCACCACGGCCACTTGTCAGCTGTGCGACATCATGCTGCGGGATAGCGCCCATATTCAGATGTTCGAAGCGGAATGGCGCAACCGGAAGGCCCGACGCTCCGGCGGGGAAGGGTATGTGCCTTTGTATGAAATGGAGGACGCCGAAGGGGTACTGGAGCTGTTTTGCCCCCACCCCTATGGCAGCCGGTTCACCGCGGCTCCGGGGGTGGATGTGCGCTTTGTGGACGCCGGTCACCTGCTGGGCTCTTCCAGCATTGAGCTGTGGCTCACCGAAGAGGAGAAGGAGCGGAAAATCGTCTTTTCCGGGGACATCGGCAACACCGGCAAACCCATTCTCAACGATCCCCAGTATATTCTTCAGGCCGATTATGTGGTGATGGAATCCACCTATGGCGACCGGAGCCATGGAGAAAAGCCCGATTACATCACCGCTCTGACAGAGGTGCTTCAGGAGACCTTTGAC
>JAHZHY010000119.1 GCA_019420045.1 Clostridiales bacterium | reverse complement strand
GGAACTATGGGACTTCGAGCTCAACTCCTGTTGCACTTAGTTTGACAATTCACTATCGGTCACTCATGCATCAGAGTGCCGATGCCTTCGGCAATATGGCCCATAGCCTTCATGCCCTTATGGGTGTATTTCTTCATATCCCGGCGCATCCGGGGCGTCATATAGGTTTCTGCCGTCATGGATATGGCAGCGCCCAGCACGGCGCCGGCTGCAATACCCATGGCAAACGACGAGCCTTTCATTTTCGAATCCACCTTTCTTTTGAAGGATCTTTGTTAGTGTCTCCGGGAGAAAGGTGGTTATTCCGGACCGCCCCAACCAAAAATCGACAGTTCCACCCGGCCGTCCGGACGAAAAACAATCCCCTCTTTTTCCAAAAGTTGCCTTTGACGGCCTGGGGCACCGAAGGCGTTCCCTGGTGCCATTTCGCCCCGCCGGTTTACCACCCGATGACAGGGCACATCTTCATAGGGACATTGGGCCATGGCAGCTCCGACGATCCGTCCGCCGCGGGGAGAGCCGCACAAAAAGGCGATCAGCCCATAGGTGGCTACCCGGCCGGGCGGGATCTGGCGTACCAGATCGTAAATTTGCTGGCGAAATGTCATTAGAGGCCCTCCTTTGAAAAATCCCCGGCGGACACACCGCCGGGGATGCAGATTAGGCTTATACTTCCATGATGACGGGAAGGATCATGGGACTGCGCTTGGTCTTTTTGAATACAAAATCGGACAGGCAGTCCCGGAGAGTGGTTTTCAGACCGTTCCAATCCCGGATGCCGTTGCGGGAGCACTCAGCAAGGGCGGTGGAAGCGGCCCGGCGCATTCCTTCGGTGAGCTCCTCGGCGTCCTTTACATAAACAAAGCCGCGGGAAACAATATCCGGTCCGGCCACCACTTGGTTGCTGGCACCGTCGATGGTGACAACGGCCACGATCAGACCGTCTTCCGACAGGTGCTTCCGGTCCCGCAGCACCGTCTGGCCCACATCGCCCACACCGCTGCCGTCCACCAGCACCCGGCCACAGGGCACGGTGCCGTTGAAGTGGGCGCTGTCCTTTGTCAGCTCCAGCACTTTGCCCACCTGGGAGATGAAGATGTTCTTGGAGGGAATGCCGGTGGAACGGGCCAGACTGGCATTGATCTGGAGGTGGCGGTATTCGCCGTGGACAGGCATGAAGAAGCGGGGTTTGGTCAGGGCCATGATCATCTTCAGCTCTTCCTGGCAGGCGTGGCCGGAAACATGAAGATGGGCCAGTTTGTCATAGACCACTTCAGCACCACGGCGGGTCAGCTCATTGATGAGGGAATAGACCGATTTTTCATTGCCGGGGATGGGACTGGCAGAAAGGAGGATCTTGTCATGGGGTCCCACTTCGATCTGCCGGTGTGAGCCATAGGCCATGCGGTACAGAGCGCTCATAGGCTCGCCCTGGCTGCCGGTGGTGATGATACACAGCTGATCGTCGGTGTATTTCCGGGTCATGCTGATGTCGATCAGTGTGCCTGCGGGGATGTTCACATATCCCAGCTCGGTGGTCACTTTCAGCATATTTTCCATGCTCCGGCCAGAAAGGGCCACTTTGCGGCCATATTTCACGGCGGCGTTGATGATCTGCTGCACCCGGTGGACATTGGAGGCAAAGGTGGCCACGATGATGCGTTTGTCGGTGCCTTTGAACTGGGCTTCCAGGGCCTTGCCCACACTGCTTTCGCTCATGGCAAAGCCAGGGCGTTCGGCATTGGTGGAGTCGGCCATCAGGAGCAGGACACCCTTTTTCCCCAGCTCGCCGAAACGGGTCAGGTCGATCATCTCTCCGGAGATGGGGGTGGTGTCGATTTTGAAGTCGCCGGTGTCGATGACAGTGCCCACCGGGGTTTTCAAGGCGATGGAGACGGCATCGGGCACCGAGTGGTTGATGCGGATAAACTCCACTTCAAAGCTGCCGGCTTTGAAAGTGGAACCGGCGGGCTTCTCGTAGATCTTCACTTTTTTCAAATTCCGGTGTTCGGAAAGTTTCAGCCGGATCATGCCGGCAGTGAGGGTGGTGCAGTAAATGGGGGCATTCACATCCCGCAGCACATAGGGCAGGGCGCCGATGTGGTCCTCGTGAGCGTGGGTGATCAGGAAGGCCCGCACCCGGTCGGCGTTCTTTTTCAGGTAGGTGATGTCGGGAATGACCAGGTCCACCCCCAGCATTTCGTCGTCGGGGAAGGTCATGCCGCAGTCGATAACCACGATGTCGTTGCCATATTCAAAGGCAGTCATGTTCTTGCCGATTTCGTTCAGGCCGCCCAAGGGAATGACCCGCAGCTTGTTCTTGTTGCTGCGGCCCCGGGACTCCTGGGGCTTCTTGGCTTTTTCCACCGGCTTTTTCACCGAGTCGATGGCGTCCGCCGCTTTTTCAATCACCGCTTTGGAAGAATTCCGAGAGGTTTTGCTCTTGGCCGGAGTTTTCTTGGATGTGGACCTTTTCTGTCCTGTGGACTCGGCGGATTTGGCGGCAGTTTTTTTCTTTTCACTGCTTCTGGTGCGGAAAAACGATTTTTTCGCGGCAGGCTTTTTAGGCCCTTCGCTGCCCGCAGGCTGCGAAAGACCAGTTTCTTTCTTCAGTTGTTCAGACATTTGATCACTACTCCATGATGATAAAGATTTTTTTATGTTCCATGCGGCCATACACTCACGGTAAGGCACCGCAAAAAAGTCATAAGAAAGAAGGCCGGGGCCGAAGAGCGCCGGTCGATGAAAAAACAGCTTCGCCCCTGATTTTGTTCCGGCGGGACGAAGGAAAGGCTCCGATAAGGGAGCGGTACTTATAAGCAGTATACCACGGATTTATCAAATTTACCAGTTTTCTTTTTGGATTTTCGGCACATTGCATATTTTCTTCCGGGCAATTCCATAATAAACCCATGGAAAGCGGGGAGAACTATGGAAAGAAGAGAAAAAATACTTTATGCCCTCACCGGGCTTCTGGCCGGGCTGCTCAGCGGGTTTTTGGGCACGGGAGGGGGAATGGTGGCGGCGCCTATGTTCATGGGGCCGCTGAAGCTGCCTCCTGAGCGGGCGTTGGCCACATCCATTTTCCTTTTGCTGCCCCTTTGCGCCCTATCGGCTTTATTTTATGGCAATCAGGGGCTGGATATCACGGCAGTGCTGCCTTTTTTGGCGGGCGGGGCCGGGGGAGGGCTGTTGTGCGGGCTTTTTTACCATAAAATCTCCCCCAGGCTGTTACAGAAGGTCTTTGCTTTGCTGATGCTTTATGGGGGAGTGCGCAGTCTGCTGGGATAAGGAGGGAGAAGGATGCTGCTGTTGGATCTGTTGGCGGCTTTTGCCGCCGGAGCGCTCACCGGCGCCGGGGTAGGGGGCGGTTCTTTGCTGCTGCTCTATCTTGTTCAGGTGAGGCAGATAGAGCAGCTTGCGGCCCAGGGCATCAATCTACTTTATTATGTGGCCGCAGTAGGCCCCTCTCTCTTTTTTCATCTGCGCCACGGACTGGTGGAGAAAAAAGGAGGGGCCATCGCCCTGTGTCTGGGCATACCTGGCTGTGCAGCCGGAGCTTTTTTGGCCAGGTGGATCGATCCCCAGCTGCTGCGCCGCCTGTTCGGCTTTCTGATGATAGCCGTAGGGGCGTGGCAGCTGCTGGGGAGAAAGAAAAAGAAGAACTAATTTTCCCGGGATGGGCCTGCGTCCAGAAAACTTTGCAGAATCAGGGAAGCAGCCACGGCATCCACACGCTGACGCTGCTTTTTCCGCTTTTTTCCCGCATCGCTGAGAATGCGGTTGGCCATCACTGAAGTCATTCGCTCATCCCACAGCTTTACCGGCACCTGGCATTTTTCTTCCAGACGGCGGGCGAATTCCTGGCTGCTCTGTGCCCGTTCTCCCTGGGTGCCGTCCATATTGGTGGGCAGCCCCACCAAAACCAGCCGGGGCTTTTCCTGGGCGATGGTCTGGCACAGGGTTTCCAGCAGCCGGTCCTTGTGATATTCAGTGATGCTGTAAGCCCGTCCGGCCAAAAGCTCGGTGGCGTCGGAAAAGGCCACGCCGGTGCGGGTGTCCCCCAGGTCCAAGGCCATAATCATAGCAGCAATGCCTCCTCGTCTCATCTCCTTCCTGCGGGAAGGGGAGCAAAATTCAAAATCACATCTATCATATCATACACCCTTCTGGGTTTCCAGGTGAAATGTGTCACATATAACACAATGAACAAAGGTGACGAAAAAATTAAAATATTGAAATAAATATAAAATTTTAAAGAAGCGGATTGACAAAAAGAGGGCCTTAGAGTATACTCTAAACCAATGAAAGCCCGGGACACAAACCACCGGTCTATCATTACCAACATCTTCCCTTTTCAGGCAAAAGCGCACGGCTTCCCCCCGTGCGCTTTTGCTGTGTCTGGAGAAGATGAGAAGCAGAGAAAAAAAGCTTGACCTTTTCTATACGGCATGGTATTATAGAAACACCTGTCGGGGTCTTTTTTTATGCCTTGCAGGCGTAAACCCCGAAAAGGGAGGCAATTTATTTAAGGAGGTGCCGCAAATGCGCGTTAAGGTAACACTGGCGTGTACGGAATGCAAGCAGAGAAACTACGATTCGAAAAAGAACAAGAAGAACGATCCGGATCGTCTGGAGATGAAGAAGTATTGCCCCTTCTGCAAGAAGCACACCTTACACCGGGAAACCAGATAGGCCGCAAAAGGATGGAGGTGCAGCTTCATGGCTGAAGAAAACAAGAACCTGGACACCCAGAAGAGCGCCGGCAAGAAAAAGCAGAAACAGGGCAATGTTTTCTCCCGCGCTGGCAAGCGGATCGCCAAATGGTTCCGCGAGCTGGTGAGCGAAGGGAAAAAAGTGGTCTGGCCCACTGGCAAACAGGTGGTCAACAACACCTGGGTTGTTATTGTCTGCATTTTGCTGGTAGGCGTTTTTGTGTGGGTGCTGGACATCGCTTTTGCCACCATCCGCGATCTGCTGGTAGGCATCCTGTAAAATCCATTGGTTCGGCAGGTGGGAGCGTCTTATGTCTGAAAATGCCAAGTGGTATGTGATTCACACATACTCCGGCTACGAAAACAAAGTGGCCGCCACGATTCAAAAAACAGTGGAAAACCGCAAGCTGGGCCATCTGATCTTCGATATCCGCGTGCCTATGGAAACCGTGACCGAGATCCGGGACACAGGCAAAAAAGAAGTGGAGCGGAAGATGTTCCCCGGCTATGTGCTCATCAAAATGCTCATGACCGATGAAAGCTGGTATGTGGTCCGCAATACCCGCGGCGTCACAAGCTTTGTGGGTCCTGGCTCCAAGCCCGTTCCTCTCACCGAGGACGAGGTGGCAGCCCTGGGCGTGGAAAAGCGGGAAGTCCGGCTTTCCTATCAGGTGGGCGACAGCGTCAAGATCATCGACGGGCCGCTGGAAGGGTTCGTTGGCATCGTCAAGGAGATTGCGCTGCAGGATCAGCTGGTGACCGTTATGGTCTCCATGCTGGGAAGGGAGACACCGGTGGAACTGAAGTTCAACCAGGTGGCTTCCATGGAAAAATAGCTCCAAAAACCAGCTGGCTGGTTTTTGATACCGGGAATGATGGTTCGTTTCCGGGTGGGAGGGCGCCCAAGCGTCCAATTTTACCACATTTTTGCTAAGGAGGTGCAACGAAAGTGGCACAGAAAGTAGTAGGTTTGATTAAACTGCAGATCCCCGCAGGCAAGGCAACTCCGGCTCCCCCGGTAGGTCCTGCTCTGGGTCAGCACGGCGTCAACATCATGGCGTTTACAAAGGAATTCAACGAGCGTACAAAGAATGACGGCGATCTGGTGATCCCTGTTGTTATCACCGTTTATGCCGACCGTTCTTTCTCGTTTATCACAAAGACTCCCCCTGCAGCCGTTCTGATCAAGAAGGCTTGCAAGCTGGAGAGCGGCAGCGGCGAGCCCAACAAGAACAAGGTGGCCAAGCTGCCGAAGGAAGAACTGCGCAAGATCGCCGAGCTGAAAATGCCCGATCTGAATGCTTCCAGCGTGGAAAGCGCCATGAGCATGATCGCCGGTACAGCGCGTTCTATGGGCGTCACCATCGAAGAGTAAGAGACGCCCCCGCGGAAAATCCGCGGCGTGGGAGGATGATTCCGAAATACCACAAACTAGGAGGATTAAAAAGTGCGCAGAGGTAAGAAATATGTAGAAAGCGCTAAGCTGGTGGATCGCGCCAAGCTGTACGATCCCGCCGAAGCGCTGGATACCGTGATAAAGACGGCCAAGGCCAAGTTTGACGAGACTGTGGAAGTCCATGTGAAGCTGGGCGTTGACTCCCGTCATGCTGATCAGCAGGTGAGAGGCGCCATCGTGCTGCCTCACGGCACCGGCAAGAAAGTCCGTGTGCTGGTGTTCGCCAAGGGCGACAAGGCCAAGGAGGCCGAGGCCGCCGGAGCCGATTATGTGGGCGCTGAAGATCTGGTGGCCCGCATCACCGGCGAGAACTTCTTTGATTTCGGTGTGGTCATCGCCACTCCCGACATGATGGGCGTGGTGGGCCGTCTGGGTAAGGTGCTGGGCCCCAAGGGCCTGATGCCCAACCCCAAGGCCGGCACCGTCACCATGGATGTGACCAAGGCCATCGACGAGTCCAAGGCCGGCCGTATCGAGTACCGCCTGGACAAGACCAACATCATCCACTGCCCCCTGGGCAAAGTCTCCTTCGGCACTGAGAAGCTGACCGAGAACTTCAACGCCCTGCTGGGTGCCATCGTCAAGGCGAAGCCCGCCGCTGCCAAGGGTCAGTACATCCGCTCCTGCGTGGTGGCTGCCACCATGGGCCCTGGCATCAAGATCAACCAGGCTCGTCTGACCGACTAATCAGGTTTTTCCTGTTCTTTCTTGACAAACCCTTGGTTTGTTGATAAAATAATAGCGCTCATTCCAAAGACAGCAGGTGAACTGCGGTTCCCAACGGCTCTGTGCCGCCTGCCGAGGATGCATTTTTCCATTTACATTATGGATTTACTGTGCCCTCATGTCCTTTGGATGTGAGGGCACTTATTCTAAACGGAGGTGAAAACAGTGCCGAACGCAAAGGTTCTGAGCGAGAAGCAGGCCATGGTGGCCCAGCTCGCTGAAAAGATGAAGAGCGCCACATCCGGTGTGCTGGTGGACTATAAAGGCATCACTGTTGAAGAAGATACCAAGCTGCGCAGTGAGCTGAGAAAAGCCAATGTGGAATATACCGTCGTGAAAAACACTCTGGTGCGCTTTGCTGCCAACCAGATCGGCTTTGAAGAGCTGGACGGCGTGCTCCATGGCACAACTGCCATGGCTGTGAGCATGGACGATCCCACTGCTCCCGCCCGTCTGCTGGCTGAGTTTGCCAAGAGCCACGACAAGTATTTCAACATCAAGGCCGGCTTCCTGGAGGGCAAAGTGGTGGATGTTGCCACCGTTGAGTCCCTGGCTGCTATCCCGCCGAAGGATATCCTGCTGTCCACTGTGCTGGGCACCATGATGGCTCCTGTGGCCGCCCTGGCCCGGGTTCTGCAGGCCGTGGCCGACAAGAAGAGCGAAGGCGGAGAGGATGCTCCCGCTGCCGAAGCCGAAACACAGGCTTAATCATTTTCATTAAAAACTAATTGGAGGTACACTATAATGGCAAGCGAAAAGATTGCACAGCTGATTGAAGAAGTGAAAGTTCTCTCTGTTCTGGAGCTGAGCGAACTGGTACATGCCCTGGAAGAAGAGTTTGGCGTTTCTGCCGCCGCTGCTGTTGCCGCTGCTCCTGCTGCTGGCGCTGCTGCTGGTGCTGCCGCTGACGAGAAGAGCGAGTTCGATGTGGTTCTGGCTGAAGTTGGCGCTTCCAAGATGGGCGTCATCAAGATCGTCAAGGAGATCACCGGCCTGGGCCTGAAGGAAGCCAAGGAGCTGGTCGACAACGCTCCCAAGGCCATCAAGGAAGGCGTTGGCAAGGACGAAGCCGAAGAGATGAAGAAGAAGCTGGAAGAGGCCGGCGCCAAGGTCGAGCTGAAGTAAGCTGTTTTTCCATCGTATCAAAAGAGACGGGAGCGATCCCGTCTCTTTTCCTTTCCCCGCCTTTTGCATTTCCAGAAGAAGGCTCCTTCCTGCGGGCAAGATGCCTTGCATGATGAGGGCTTTTTTGGTATACTATTTTTAATTATTTCGTCTTTGGAGCATCAGGCTCTGAAGAAGGGAAAGGGGGATGCCCCATGGAGAAATTGATCGCCCGCATGATGGAGTCGGGAACCCGGCTGGCCTTTGCACTGCTTCTGGTGTTCTGTGCCATATCAGCCTTCACCAACATCTGGCTGGCTTTGGGCGAGCTGGCTGTTGTGGTGGTGCTTTATATCGTTTACCGGGCCCGGTCCAAACGGCGGCGGGCCGACATTCGCCGTACAGTGGAAACGCTGCTGTTCCAGGTGGATGACGCATCGAAAAATTCCCTGATGAATTTTCCGCTGCCCACCGCCATCCTCCGTATGGATACCGGAGAAGTGGTATGGAGCAACGACAGCTTTTATGAGATCACCGGTGCCCATGAGCGGATGTTCAATCTGCACATCACCGATGTGATCGAAGGTTTTGACACCCGCTGGATCATGGAAGGGCGGAGCAAATGTCCTTATGAAGTGGCGGTGAACGGCCGGAAATTCGATGTGTATGGCAACATCGTCCGCTCAGGGAAAGACGCCTCCAGCGCGCTGCTGGTTACCATGTACTGGGTGGATGTGACCGATTACAGCGAACTGCGCGCCAAGTACGAGCGCACCCGTCCGGTGCTTTCCATTTTGGTGCTGGACAGCTATGAAGAGCTGATCAAAGGGGTTTCGGAAAGCGAAAAATCCAAACTCACCGCCCAGGTGGATGAGGAGATCAGCAACTGGGCTGAGCCGGTGCACGGCGTGGTGCGGCGGCTGGATCGGGACAAATACCTGTTTTTGTTTGAGCAGAAGGATCTGCTGGAATTTGTGGAGCGGAAGTTTGACCTGTTGGACAAAGTCCGGGAAATCAAAAGCAGCACCGGTATCAGCGCCACCATTTCCATGGGCATCGGCAAGGGCGATACCGATCTGAACGAGCTGTACCAATATGCCCGTCTGGCAGCGGATACCGCTTTGGCCCGGGGCGGCGACCAGGTGGTCATCAAGAGCAAATATGCTTTTGAGTTCTATGGCGGTCACGCCAAGGAAGTGGAAAAACGCACCAAGGTCAAATCCCGTGTGGTGGCCAATTCCCTGCGCCAGTACATTAGGGATTCTTCCTATGTGTTTATTATGGGTCATCAGCTTTCCGACCTGGATGCGGTGGGCGCTGCGGCTGGCATTTGTGCTGCTGTGCGCAAGTGCGGCAAGAAGCCCTATTTTATCGTCAACAGCGAACGCACCTCCGCCAAAGACCTGATCGACAAATTGGCTGGGCTGGAGGAATACCGGGAATCCTTCATCAAGCCAGATGATGCCATCTTTATCGCCGATTCCAATTCACTGCTCATTGTGGTGGATACCAACCGGCCGGATTTTGTGGATTATCCCGAGGTGCTTCAGACCATCCAGCGTGTGGCGGTCATCGACCATCACCGGCGGGCGGCCAGCTATATCGAAAACTATGTCATCAGCCTCCATGAGCCCTATGCCAGCTCCACCAGTGAGTTGGTCACAGAGCTTTTGCAGTACATCCTCACCAGTTCTCAGGATCTGAAAAAAGAGGAGGCCGAGGCGCTCTTGTCCGGTATTTTCCTGGATACCAAGAGCTTTACCGTCAAAACCGGCGTGCGTACCTTCGAGGCCGCCGCCTATCTGAAACAGTGCGGCGCTGATACAGTGGAAGTCCGCCGCCTGTTCAACAACAATTTCGATTCCTACATCAAGAAATATCAGATCATCAGCAACGCCGAGCAGCCCTATCCGGGGGTTTCCATTTCGGTGATGGACGAAGATACCGAACGGGCCACCGCATCCCAGGCCGCCGACGAGCTGATCAACATCAATGACATCAAAGCATCTTTTGTGGTCTTCCGGGAGCATGAGAACGATGTGGCCATTTCGGCCCGTTCCTATGGGAAGATGAATGTGCAGGTGGTGCTGGAGAAACTGGGAGGAGGCGGCAGCCTGACCATGGCGGGCGCTCAGTTCCAGGACGCCGATGTGGGAGAAGTGGCAGCCCGGCTGCGGGCGGCTATTGAGGAATATTTGTCTGGAGACCAGGAGGATGGGGAAAGCAGTTCCAACGCCCCGTCGGCCTGATTTTTGAAGCAGAGCGGGAAGAGCCTGCCGCGCGGGACTCTTCCATCCTGTGTACGCGCGGAGATGGGAGTGAATGACTATGAAATTGATTTTGCTGCAGGATGTCAAGGGACAGGGGAAAAAGGGAGACATCATCGAAGCCAGTGACGGCTACGCCCGCAACTTTCTGATGCCTCGGAAGCTGGCGGCCCCGGCCACAGCCGATGTGCTCAATGCCAAGAAGATCGCCGATGAGGCCGCTGCCCGTCGGATGAAGCTGGAAAAGGAAGCCGCCCAGAAGCTGGCGGAAGAGCTGAAGGATATGCCGGTGCACATCAAGGCCAAATCGGGAGCCGGCGGCAGATTGTTCGGCAGCGTCACCGCCAAGGAGATCGCCGAGGAGATGCAGCGCCAGCACAAGGTGGAAATCCAGAAGAACAAGATCGTGCTGGAAGAGACCATCAAGAATTTCGGCACCTACCAGGTGAAGGTCAAGCTTTACCCGGAAGTGGTGGGCACAGTGAAAGTGGTCGTGGAAGAGCAGAACTGATGCAGTAGGGGGTTTTGACCATGGATGAACTTCTGGCCCGGCAGACCCCCCACAGTGTGGAGGCCGAGCAGGCGGTCATTGGAGCGATTTTGTTTGATCCCACCTGCGTGCCAAAGGTGGTGGAACTGCTCCAGCCCGATGATTTTTATATTGAAACCAATCGGATGATCTTCGATACCATCAGCAGCATGTTCACTGGGGGAAAGCGGATCGACCCAGTGACAGTGCTGGAGGAAATGAAGGCCCTGGGCTACAAGGACAAAGCCGACAGGGCCTATTTTCTGCAACTGATCGATGTGACACCCACCTCCACCAATGTGGAGGATTATGCCAAGATCGTCCGGGAAAAGAAAATGCTGCGGGATCTTCAGCAGATCTGCAATGAGATCTTTGATCTGACCCGCAGCGAGCAGGAAACGGCCAGCACCATTGCCGAGTTGGCCGAGCAGAAGATTTATGCCATCCGCCAGGGACGGGAGATCAACGGCTTGCGGCATATCAAATCGGTGATCAAAGATGTATATGACCAGCTGGATGAACTGGCGGCCAATCCCGGAAAATTGCCGGGTATTCCCACCGGTTTTGCCGATCTGGACAACGCCCTGGGTGGACTGAACAAATCTGACCTGATTTTGATTGCCGCCCGTCCGGGCATGGGTAAAACCAGCTTCGCTCTGAATCTGGTGTTGCCGGCGGCCCAGAAATCGGGGAAAGATGTGGCTATTTTCCAGCTGGAAATGAGCGATATACAGCTGACCACCCGGATGATCTCCAGCGAGGCGCTGGTGGACAGCCGGAAACTGCGCATGGGCACTCTGGACGACAACGACTGGGACAAAATCGCCCACGCCTCCGCGCTGCTTTCCAAAACCAACATCTATATTGAGGACAGTTCGGCTATCACGGTGTCGGAGATCAAGGCCAAGTGCCGCCGGATGGGAAGCCGGTTGGGGCTGGTGGTCATCGACTATCTCCAGTTGATGCAGGGCTCTAAAAGTTCGGAAAACCGGGTGCAGCAGATCTCGGAGATTTCCCGTTCCATGAAGGTGATGGCACGGGAGCTGAATGTGCCGGTGGTCTGCTTGTCCCAGCTGTCCCGCGGTCCGGAGCAGCGGCCCAACAAACGGCCCATGCTTTCCGACCTGCGTGAATCGGGAGCCATCGAACAGGACGCCGATATCGTTATTTTCCTGTACCGGGACGACTACTATAACCCGGACACCGAAAAGAAAAATGTGGTGGAATGTATCATCGCCAAGAACCGTCATGGCGAGGTATGCACCATCGAGTTGCAATGGCTGGGACAGTATACTCGTTTCTCCGGCCAGGACAATACCCATCATGAGTCTTGAGAATCGAGTGATGGCCTTTATGCGAAAAGAGGCCATGACGGCGCCGGGAGACAAGGTGCTCTGTGCCCTCTCCGGCGGCGGGGATTCTATGGCGCTGACTCACTTGATGCATCGGCTGGCACCCCAGTTGGGCATCCAAGTGGAAGCGGCCCATTTTATCCACGGCCTGCGTCCGGAGGATGCTCCCAGGGAGCGGCTTCTGGCAGAAACATTCTGCCGGGAGCAGAAAATCCCCCTTTGGGTAGAAGAGGGGGACACTTTAGAATATTGCCGCCGGGAAGGCTGCGGCACAGAGGAAGGGGCCAGGGCGCTGCGCTATGCCTTTCTCCGCCGGGTCGCCAAGGAGACCGGCTGCCGGAAGATTGCCACCGGTCATCATCGGATGGACAATGTGGAAACTATTTTGTTTCATCTGTGCCGGGGGACGGGTGCCCGGGGCCTGGGAGGAATCCCGGCATCGGAAGGGGACCTGATCCGTCCGCTTTTGCAGGCCTCCCGGGAAGAGATCGAAAAATATCTGACGGAAAACCACATACCCTATTGCAGTGACCCATCCAATGGGGAAGAGATTTTTGCCCGCAACCGTCTGCGTCATCAGGTGCTTCCTTTGCTGAAAACCATCAATTCCCAGGCGGAAGAGCACATCAGCCGGGCCGGAGAGCGGGCCCGGAAAGACGAGGAGTTTTTGGAAAGCTGTGCCGCACAGTTTTTGAAAGAACATTCCTCGGCTCCCGGGTCGATAGATGCGGAGGCTTTGGCAAAAGCACCCGATGCTGTGGCTTTTCGGGTGCTTCCCATGCTCTACCGTCAGGCCGGTGGAGAGGGGATTCTTTCCGAAAGGCACCGCCAGGGAATGTGGGCACTTTGCAAAAAAGGCCCCTCGGCGGCGTGTAGTCTGCCGGGAGGGATAGAGGCCCGGCGGGTCTATGGGCAGCTTCTGTGCCGCAAAAAGGGAGAAAATCCGTTGCCCCATACTTTTTCCCCGCGCCTTCTGAAAGAGGGGGAACCGGCGGAAGCGGGGGGCTTTCGGGTCACTTTGCACCGGGGGAAAAAAGAGGCCAGGCCAGGAGAAAAAGCCTATTTCTTTCAGACCCTTCGGGAACCGGTGCAGCTGCGTCCCCGTAGGACGGGGGATGCGATCCGGCTGAAAAACGGACACAAAAGCATTAAAAAATGGATGATCGATGAAAAAATCCCAGTACATCTGCGGGAAGGGATTCCCCTGGTGTGCGATGAAGAAGGGCCGGTGCTGGTGTGCGGCGGCCCGGTACGGGCTGAAACGAAAGAGAGAGAAAAAGACCCCGCCTGGACGGTGGTTGTGAGGAGGAAAAAGACCATGGCAAATATGCGGGATGATGTGGCAGAGGTTTTGCTGACCAAAGAACAAATTGCAGAAAAGGTGCAGGAGTTGGGAGAGATCCTCTCCCGGGAATATGAGGGAAAGGACCCCATTCTGGTCAGTGTGCTCAAGGGAGCTTTTGTGTTCATGGGCGATCTGTGCCGCGCTATCACCATTCCCTGCTCGGTGGATTTCATGGCGGTGTCCAGCTATGGAAGCGGCACCCAGACCAGTGGAAAGGTAAAAATTATTAAAGATTTAGACACAATTATCCAGAACAGGCATGTTATAGTAGTTGAGGACATCGTGGACAGCGGCGTGACCCTCAGTCGTTTGCTGGTGATGCTGAAGGAGCGGGAACCGGCCTCTTTGCGCCTGGTGACCCTTCTGGACAAACCGGCCCGCCGCCAGGCCCATGTGGACATTGATTATTGCGGCTTCCAGGTGCCGGACGCCTTCTTGGTGGGCTATGGCCTGGATTATGCGGAGAAATACCGCAACCTGCCCGATCTGTGTATCTTGAAACCCGAGGTGTATCAGGCGTAAAGCTCCGCCTCACGAAAGGTGTGAATGATTCGTTGAATAACGGCAAAATGAAGGGCATTGGCCTATATCTGCTGCTGCTGGTGGTGCTCATCGGAACCATTGGCTTTTTGATGGAGCCCCGTAAGGAGGCCCAGTTGACCTATTCCGATGTGACCCAGGCTTTTGAAAATCAGGATGTGGCCAGCTTTGTCATCGACGAGAATGAACTGACCATGACCATGCGGGATGGCTCCAAGTTCACTTATCAAATCCCTTCTCTGGATATTTTCTATTATGATTTGGGTGAAACCATCCGTCAGCAGCGGGCGGCGGGAACGCTGACCCAGGACTTTGCGGAAAAGATGACCATGCCCTGGTGGACGGCATTTTTGCCCTATCTGATCATTATCGTCCTCTTTGGCCTGTTCTGGTATTATATGATGAACAAGCAGGACGGTAGTGGAAAATCCGCCATGAACTTCGGCAAATCCCGGGCCAAGATGGTGAACAGCGAAGACCAGAAGGTGACTTTCCAGGATGTGGCCGGGGCCGATGAGGAAAAAAGCGATCTGCAGGAAGTGGTGGAGTTTCTGAAGGCTCCTAAGAAATTCCTGCAGTTGGGCGCCCGTATCCCCAAAGGCGTTTTGCTGGTGGGCCCTCCGGGCACCGGTAAAACACTGATCGCCAAAGCGGTGGCTGGAGAAGCGGGTGTGCCTTTCTTCTCCATTTCCGGCTCGGACTTTGTGGAGCTGTATGTGGGCGTGGGTGCTTCCCGTGTGCGGGATCTGTTTGACCAGGCCAAGCGCCATGCGCCTTCCATCGTCTTTATTGATGAGATCGACGCTGTAGGCCGCCAGAGAGGAGCCGGTCTGGGTGGCGGCCACGACGAAAGAGAACAGACCCTCAACCAGTTGCTGGTGGAGATGGACGGCTTCGGCGCCAACGAAGGAGTTATCATCCTGGCAGCTACCAACCGTCCCGATATTCTGGACAGTGCTCTGCTGCGTCCGGGACGCTTTGACCGGCAGGTGTATATCGGTGTACCCGATGTGAAGGGCCGTAAGGCCATCATGCAGGTTCACTCCCGGAAAAAGCCCTTTGAAGAGGATGTGGATTTTGACGCCATCGCCAAAACCACCGCCGGATTTACCGGTGCTGATTTGGAGAACCTGTTGAACGAAGCAGCTCTGCTGGCTGCCCGCCGTTCCAAGGAGAAGATTGGCAACCGGGAAATCGATGACGCTTTCCTGAAGGTCATCATGGGCAATGAAAAGAAGAGCCGGGTCTATTCCGAAAAGGAAAAGAAGCTCACAGCCTATCATGAGGCTGGTCACGCTATCGTCACCCGGCTGATGCCTACCCAGGACCCGGTGCATCAGATTTCCATTGTGCCTCGCGGCCGGGCTGGCGGCTTTACCCTGAGCCTGCCCAAAGAGGACAAATACTATTCCTCCAAAAATGAGATGGAAGATGAGCTGGTCACTCTGCTGGGTGGTCGGGTCGCTGAAAAACTGGTTATGGACGACATTTCCACCGGTGCTTCCAATGACATTGAGCGGGCCTCTGACATTGCCCGCCGGATGGTTACCCGCTATGGCATGAGCGATAAGCTGGGCCCCATCGCCTTTGGCAGCGATCACGACGAAGTGTTCCTGGGCCGGGATTTTGCCGCCTCCAAGAATTACTCCGAAGAAGTGGCTTCCCTCATCGACGAGGAAGTGAAGCGGATCATCGACGAGGCCTATCGCCGCTGCGAACAGATGCTGCGGGAGCATATGGACATCCTGGATCGGGTGGCCGCTTATCTGATGGAGCATGAGACCATGAGCGGTGAAGCCTTTGAAAAGGTGTTCAACGGGGAAGAAGCCCAGGCGCCGGAAAAAGTGGTGGAAGTGGACTATAACGCCCGCTATACCCATCAGCCGGAAGAAGAGGTGCTGAACACTCCTTCTCAGACCGGGGAGATTCCTCCTGAAGGAAAGCCTACCAACGATCCGATGGATCATATCTAAAAGCGATCAGAATAGCCTGCGAGAAATTTGAACCGCCCCAGATTATGCGGACAGCACAAAAAAGCCTCTATGTAGGGAAAA
>JAHZHY010000118.1:1261-3226 GCA_019420045.1 Clostridiales bacterium | reverse complement strand
GGAAAACCGTTCCTCTTCCCGCTGGGATACCCGTGCATAGCCATAGCCGGGCAGATCCACCAGCCACAGCGCCTTGTCCACCAGAAACAGGTTGACAAACACCGTCTTTCCCGGCACGGCGCTGACCCTTGCAAAGTTCTTCCGCTGAAGCAGGCAGTTGATGGAGGAGGACTTGCCCACATTGGACCTGCCTGCAAAAATCACCCGGGGCAGACTGTCCCGGGGAAAATCCCGGGACGATGCCGCCGAGCGCACAAATTCCGCTTTGGAAAAATTCATCTTACTTCCGCCTTTTGTTTCTTACTGCCGCAAAGGCAGGCTTTCGCTTTCCTTTGTGGGATGGGGCAGCACCTGGGGGGATTCCTCCGGCCCGGTGCGCACGCCCAGAGCGGCCTCCAGCACATCGTCCATATGCTTGGCATAGACAAAGCGCAGATTCTTGGCCACCACCGGATCGATCTCGCTGATATCCGGCTCATTGTCCGCAGGCACGATCACCGTTTTCATATGGGCCCGATAGGCCGCCATGGTTTTTTCCTTCAGTCCGCCGATGGGCAGCACCCGGCCCCGGATGGTCACTTCGCCGGTCATAGCGATGTCCTGGGGCATGGGTACATCCATCAGGGCCGACACCAAAGCAGTGCAGGTGGTGATGCCCGCCGAAGGCCCGTCCTTGGGCACGGCCCCTTCGGGGAAATGGATGTGGATGTCCTTCTTCTTGTAGAAATCATCCTGGATGCCCAGGGTCTTGGTGCGGGTGCGGATGTAGCTGATGGCCGCCTTGGCCGACTCCTTCATCACATCGCCCAGGTTGCCTGTCAGCTCCAGCTTGCCGCTGCCTTCCATTACATTGACTTCCACTTCCAATATCTCGCCGCCTACGCTGGTCCAGGCCAGGCCGTTGACCACACCGCATTCGCTGCGCTGGGAATGGACTTCTTCCTTATACCGGATCACGCCCAGGAAATCTCCCAGATTGGCCGGGGTCACAGACACCGACTTCTGCTTCTTTTCCAGCAGGATCTTGTCGGTTTTCCGGCACACCCGGGCGATCTGCCGCTCCAGGGTACGCACACCGGCCTCCCGGGTATAGCCCGAGATGATCTTCCGCAGGGCGTTTTCGCTGATTTTCAGCTCCTTGCTGTTCAAACCATGCTTTTCCATCTGCTTGGGGATCAGGTGGCGCTTTGCGATCTGCACCTTTTCCTCCACGGTGTACCCCGGCAGCTCGATGATCTCCATCCGGTCCAGCAAAGGCCGGGGGATGGTGTCCAGGGTGTTGGCAGTGGTGATAAACAGAATATCGGTGAGATCAAAGGGCAGCTCCACAAAATGATCCCGGAAGGCGTGGTTCTGCTCGGTGTCAAAGACCTCCAGCAGGGCCGAGGCCGGATCGCCCCGGAAATCGCTGGCCATCTTGTCGATCTCATCCACCAGAATCAGTGCATTCCGGCTGCCCGCCTGCTGCAAAGCGTTGATGATCCGGCCGGGCATGGCGCCGATGTAGGTCTTCCGATGGCCCCGGATATCGGCCTCATCCCGCACGCCGCCCAGGGAAAGCCGGGCATAGTTCCGGCCCAGAGCGTCGGCCACCGACCGGGCCACCGAGGTTTTGCCCACGCCCGGAGGGCCCACCAGACAAAGGATCTGGCCCTTGATGCTGCCCACCTTCTGCTTGACGGCGAACAGCTCCAAAATCCGTTCCTTCACCTTTTCCAGGCCATAGTGCTGGCTGTTCAGAATGGTTTCCGCCTTTTTCAGGCTGGCATTCTCCTTCGTCACCGTTTTCCAGGGCAGATCCAGGCAGGTGTCCAGCCAGGTGCGCACTACGCCGGCCTCAGGAGAAAAGGCCTGAAGTTTCTGGAGACGGGCGGCCTCCTTGAGCATCTTCTTTTCCGATTCCTCCGGCAGGCCCAGGGCCAGAATCCGCTCGGTGTAGCGCTGGGCTTCGGCGGTGGTGTCCTC
>JAHZHY010000118.1:0-1246 GCA_019420045.1 Clostridiales bacterium | reverse complement strand
AACTCTTCGTTGATGGCCTTGATCTGTTCCCGCAGATAATAATCCCGCTGGTTCTGGTCCATCTGGCTGCGCACCTTGTTCTGGATCTCGTCCTCGATGCGCAGGATGTCCACCTCGCTGGCCAGCTTCTTGATGAGCAAAGCCATCCGGCGGCGGGGGTTGAGCTGCTCCAGCACTTCCTGCTTATCCGGATATTTGAGAGCGGTGTTCTGGGCCACATAGTCGCACAGGTAGCCCATATCCCGGCTTTCCATCACATTGAGCACCACATCGCTGTTGACCTTGGGCACAAGATCGGTGTAATCCACAAACAACTCCTGCACATTGCGGATCATGGCCTCATCCCGCTTGGTGAGATGGGCTGGCTCTTCCGGCTGGATGGGCTCCACCATAGCGGAGAACACCGGTTCCGTGCTGGTCAGTTCCAGCAGTTTACCCCGGCACTCCCCTTCCACCAGCACCCGGAACACATCCCCGTGAATCTTGAGGATCTGTTTGATATGGCCCACGGTACCGATGTCATAAAGATCTTCCCGCTGGGGGTCGTCCACCTTCATATCCCGCTGGGCCAGCAAAAACACCGGCTCCCGCCGGGACATAGCCAGCTCCAGAGTCTTAATGGATTTGGGTCTCCCCACATCAAAATGAGACACCATGCCCGGGAAAATTGCCAGGCCCCGCAGGGGCAAAAGCAGCATCGACCGGGCCGCGGTGTTTTGTTCTGTATTCTGCATAAGTTCTCCTTCCCATCCCATGGGGGACGGTTTTATGTAAGTCATCATAGATAAAATCAGTATAGCACATCACCGCAATTTTCACAAGTTTTTGCCGAAAAAGATTGTGCACTTCGCAAAAAATGACGCCTCTTCATTCAAATAGAGTGAAAAAGAAAAAGTGGCCCGAAAGCCACTTTTTCAGAATATATTCCGGTGTTATCCTTTTTTCTTGGGCGGTTTCCGGTCGTGCTCCACCTTGGGGCCGGCCTTTTTCTCCACCGCATCCCGGGTGACCACCACACGGCTGATGGTGGGATCGGAAGGCACATCGAACATGATGCCGGTGATGATATCTTCCAGCACAGAACGGAGGCCACGGGCGCCGGTGTTCCGCTCCATGGTCTTTTCGGCGATGGCTTCCAGAGCGTCCTCTTCAAACTCCAGCTCCACACCGTCCAGATCAAAGAGATACTGGTACTGCTTGGTCAGAGCATTTTTGGGCTTGGTAAGGATGCTGATCAGCGCCTCCT
>JAHZHY010000117.1:1222-2326 GCA_019420045.1 Clostridiales bacterium | reverse complement strand
CGCGGCTTTTTGCGGATTGATAAAGGGTAGGGTAAACAATCCCCCTAGCCAGATATGTTTTTCGACAGTCTGAAAAAGGCCCTAAAGGGCCTTTTTTATGTTTTCTGGTGTCTTTTCCACTCCCGGATCTGTTCCAATCGCTCTTTGAAGCGTTTTTCCAGTCCTTGTTCCGTGGGGTTATAGTATCGCTTTCCCCGAAGAGATTCCGGCAGGCATTCCATATCGGTGAGTTTTTCCTGGGTGTCGTGAGCATATTGATAGCCCTCCCCATAATGGAGTTCCCGCATCAGCTGGGTGGGACTGTTGCGCAGATGCAACGGCACCGGCTGAGCCAGCTGTTCCAGAGCATCCCGCTTGGCCCGCTCATAGCCCACATACAGGGCATTGGAGCGAGGCGCCAGCGATAAATAGACCACGACCTGAGCCAGAATCACATTGCACTCCGGAACGCCGATAAAATGACAGGCCTGGTAGGCATCCACCGCCAGAGACAACGCCCGGCTATCCGCCAGACCAACATCTTCACTGGCAAAACGGATCAGCCTGCGGGCTACATACAAAGGATCTTCTCCCGCTTCCAGCATCCGGGCCAGCCAGTACATAGCAGCATCCGGATCGCTGTTGCGCATGGATTTGTGCAGGGCGGAAATCAGGTTATAGTGTTCCTCTCCATTTTTATCATAAAGCAGGGAACGCTGACCGATGCACTGATTGAGGATATCCTCTGTGACAAACACGCCCTCCTGTGTTTTTTCCCCATTGAGGGCTACCATCTCCAAGGTGTTAAGGGCCACCCGGGCATCTCCATTGGCAAACAGGGCAATTTTCTCCAAAATCGCAGTGTTAATATGTATATTTTGCTCTCCCAGTCCTTTGGGAGATGTCACCGCCCTTTGAAGCATTTTCAGCAGGTCCTCCCCGCTGAGGGCTTGCAGCACAAACACCTTACACCGGGACAACAGCGCCGAATTGATCTCAAAAGAGGGGTTTTCTGTGGTGGCGCCGATGAGGATGATGCTCCCTTTTTCCACATAGGGAAGAAAGGCATCCTGCTGGGCTTTGTTGAACCGGTGGATCTCATCGATGAACAAGATGGTTTTCTGT
>JAHZHY010000117.1:0-1143 GCA_019420045.1 Clostridiales bacterium | reverse complement strand
GATACCGCTGGTCACAGCACTGAAATTGACGAACTCCGCCTTGGTATGCCGGGCAATGATCCGGGCCAGGGTGGTTTTCCCCACCCCCGGCGGGCCCCAGAAGATCATGGAAGGCACCTCATCCTGCTGGATCATCTGCCGCAGTACCTTCCCCGGCCCCAGAAGATGCTCCTGCCCCACATAATCCTCCAATGTCTGGGGGCGCAGCCGGTCGGCCAGGGGTTGGCTCAGACCTTTTTGATCAAAAAGGGATTGTTGCATTCCCCCATCTCCTTCCCATTTTTATTTTATTGTATCACCGGTGTTCTTTTCTGAAAAGCCCGAAAGCCCCAGCAATTCCTCCAGCGGAACCCGCAGCGCCCGGGAAAAGGCCACCAGCTCAAAATCCGCCACAAACCGCTCCCCCATTTCCACCCGGCTCACCGCCTTCTGGTCCAGCTGCACCTCCTGAAGCTGAAGCCGGGCGGCCAGCTCTCCCTGAGACAGCTTCCTTTCCCGGCGAAAACGACGGATCTTCTCCCCACAAATATTGCTCCTGCCTTTGTAATCATAAATTTTCACGGCAATCCTCTACCATAAAGATGACTATTTTTCTTGACTTTATCACAGTCATTTGGTAGGCTTACCGTAAAGATGACTAAAACATATTTTCTTCTAAGGGGTGCACACCACATGGGGTCTTTGGCACAGGAACCGGTAAAACTGCTATTCTGCCGTCCATGGCAGGAAAAACGGGGAGCCTTTTTACTGTGGATCGCCCTGGAATACACCCATCCCGGACCGGATGGAGAAAGTTTTGCTTCCTCTGTCCTGTGCCATGCTTTGCAGGATGGAGCACCCCTGGCCCCTGGATTGGTATCGGGCCAGCCGCTTTTTTGTGCCAGAACTTCTTTCCGTCCTTTGAAAAAAGGAGAAACGGTACATATCCACCTGTCCTATCGGCTGCCGGAGCCGGACCATCCAGTGGATCTGAAAATCCGTGCCTTTTCTGCTTTCTCTCCTCCTCTCTGGCAATGCCATTTTGTTTTATCTCCCCCCTGGCAAACAACATAAATTTCCTATTTAAAAAACACGCCGCAGAAATTTCTGCGGCGTGTTTTCCATTTGATGAAGATTTGTTTCTCTCAGAGACTTTCTGAATAT
>JAHZHY010000116.1:3630-15209 GCA_019420045.1 Clostridiales bacterium | reverse complement strand
TGCTCAGGAACCCCCCTGGCCCGCATCGTTCCCCTCCCTCTCCCCGGCAAAAAACAACCTGCCCATGGAGGATTATTCCCCCTCTGCCACTCTTCTGCCCGAGGACAAAGCAGAAGAGGAAACGGTCTCTGCCGGCGAAGAAGTGAGCGAGGCGGTGCTGCCCCAAGGACAGACCAGCAAAAACCAGGCCAACATCGCCGCCATCCAGATCCAAGGGGATGACGGCTCCTATCCTGGCGCAGGCACGGTCTACTATAAAAACCAAACCGACTACCAAATCAACATGGAAAATCTGCTGAAGCAGAATGTTTCCATTCCCTTTTCTCTTGATGATCCGGCGGTGCTCATCGTCCACACCCACGGCAGCGAGGCCTACACCCCCGACGCCGCCAACTGGTACACCCCCACCGACACCGACCGCACCACCGACACCAATTACAATGTGGTGCGGGTAGGCGCCGAAATGGAAAAGATCCTAAACGAAAAGGGCATCAAAACCATTCACGCCACCGTGCTGTGTGACAGCCCTTCCTATAACGGCGCCTATAACCGGGCGCTGGATGTGATCCAGCAAGCCATCTCCGAAAACCCCTCCATCAAATTTGTCATCGATGTGCATCGGGACGCCATGATCACCTCCAGCGGCAAAAAATACAAAACCGTGGCCCAGATCGGCGGACGGCAGGCGGCCCAGCTGATGCTGGTGGCCGGCACCGACGGAGGCGGCCTGACCTTTGACGATTGGCCGGATCATCTGGCCTTTGCCGCCAAGATCCAGCAGCAGATGAACGCCCTGTATCCCGGCATCATGCGGCCCATCAATGTACGGGCCGCCCGCTTCAACCAGCATGTAACACCGGGGAGTATGCTTCTGGAGGTGGGCACCAGCGGCAACTCTTTAGATGAGGCTCTTTACTCCGCTTCCCTCTTTGCCGATGCTCTGGGGGATATGTTGTTGGACATGGCAGAATAATAAACCCGGATATTGGAAACCATATGTTTTCCTCACCCATCAGAAGAGAACTGGAACCGTTGGTTCCAGTTCTCTTTTCTGCTATTGCACCTGTGTGCCGCCCCATTCCACGGCGGTATAGCCCTGCCGGGAAACGGGAGTCAGAACCTGCTCCTTCATCTCCACCGGCTCCTCTAGGCCCTTCCAGGCCATGAACACCCGGATCAGGGTATCGGGGGCAGGGTCGATGGTCAGAGCGGCCAGACTGGTGTATTCCTCGTGTTGGAAGGCGATCTGGTTATAGGGGTTCTTCTCCATCAAAGGCAGCCAGTATTCCAGAAAGTCCTGGCGTTCTTTTTCATTCAGTCCCAGAACAGCCAAAGCCTTTTCCAAAAAGACACCGGTCTCCTTTCCAGGCACCACAAAGCCCTCTTCAAACTGGAACTCCCCTTGGGAATCGGCTTCCCAGAAAAGATAGGGCCAGGTGCGGCCATCCTCATCCACCAAGGTGCCGTCCGGATAGGCTGTGACCTGCCATCCATCCTGCAAAGCAGGCTCGGTGACGGTGAATGTACCGGCTGTCAATTCCACATCCACCCTGGTCTCCTGGGGCGCTTCCGGATAGAGATAGATCACCGGCTTTGCCAGAACGCACTGGCTGGGGTCGGGGGGCGCCAGCTGGAGAATGTAAAAAATCACACCACCGGCCAGCAGGAAAATCCCCAGCCATTTGGCGCATCGGGTCAATACATACCGTTTCATATTCCGCCTCTCCTTTCATTACACTAATTCACTATATCATTTTCTTTTTCTTATTGTATCACCTTTCCTGCAAAAATACAACAGAACGCCCCGGCGCAAACTGCGCCGGGGCGTTACGGCCTCTTGAAACCTTTCATCAATCTGCAAAAAGCTGCGACCTGTGCGTGGCTTTTTGCCCCTCTCAAGGAGCCAGTGTGCGCCAAAAGCGTGCACGCAGCTCCTTGCAAAACTCAAAAAAGTGGCTTCCGCCACTTTTTTGAATGACTAAAACGCCCCGGCACAGACTGCGCCGGGGCGTTACTCTTATTTCCTATAAAATCAGTCGTCCATTACGATGCTTTCCATCACAGGGGCCTTGCCGTCTGTGAGATACTGCTCCACAATGGCATCCACCACTTCCATGCTCTCCTCGTCCACAGTGCCGAAGGCGGCATACTGGCCGTCCAGGAAAGTGGCGTCGTCCAGAGTGATGAAGAACTGGCTTCCGGCGCTGTCATAGTCCTGGGCCCGGGCCATGGAAATGACGCCCCGCTCATGGGAAATGGTGTTGTTCACTCCATTGGCCTTGAACTCACCCTTGATGGTGTGTCCCGGTCCACCGGTGCCGTTGCCCAAAGGGTCGCCGCCCTGGATGACAAATCCCGGCTCGATGCGGTGGAAGGTCAGGCCGTCATAAAAGCCGTCCTGCACCAGCTCCACAAAGTTTTCCACTGTGATGGGGGCCTGGTCTTCGTCCAGCTGAATGTGGATCTTCTCCCCGTTTTCCATGGTGATGGTTGCCTTGTTCATGGTATCCTCTCCTTTTTCCTTCTCCTGATTTTTCGGTTTCTCCTGGCTGCACCCCGCCGCCAGAATCATTCCGGCGGTGCACAAAGCCAGCAGAGTTTTTTGCCATTGGCTTTTTTTCATTACCATTCTGTCCTTCCCTTTTGCTTGAAACCTAGCAATCTTCCTCCAGCATCTTCCGGCACTGCTGCAGCTGTTCTTCCTGCTCCGGCGGCGGGGCGGGATACTGAGGGCCGATGTCCTTCAGCGTCTCCAGCACCGCCTGGGACAACAGATACCGTGTGTACCATTTGTTGTCCGCCGGCAGCACATACCAGGGGCTGTGAGGGGTGGCCGTCTGATTGATGGCCTTCTCATAGGCTTTCTGATATTCTTCCCAATAGGCCCGCTCTTTTACATCGCTTTGGGAAAATTTCCAATTCTTCTCTTTCCTCTCGATGCGCTCCAGGAACCGCTCTTTCTGCTCCTCCTTGGACACATGGAGAAAGACCTTCACCACCCGGTAGCTGTTCTCATAGAGATATTCTTCAAAGTGCCGGATCTGCCGGTACCGCTTCTGGAAAAAATCCGGGTCATCCAGGCACCGCTGGGCCATCTGATAACCCTTGTGCAAGGAATGCACCCGCACAATGAGCACATCTTCATAATAAGACCGGTTGAAAATGGCCATGCTGCCCCGGGCGGGAAGCTGCCGCACGGCCCGCCACAGATAATCATGGCTCAGCTCCTGGCTGTTGGGCTGCTTGAAGCTGTGCACCGTGATGCCCTGGGGATTGATGGCCCCCATCACATGCTTGATGGCGCTGTCCTTCCCGGCAGCGTCCATGGCCTGAAGCAAAATGACGATGCCTTCCTGCCCCTGGGCATACAGCTTATCCTGGAGTTTTGCGATCTTCTCCATATTGCTCCGGGTCTTTTCTTCGATTTCCTGCCGCTGGAGTCCCAGGCCCTTGGCGCTGGTGGGGGCTTTTTTCAAAGACAGTTCCTGACTGCCGTCATAACGGTAATTCTTTATATCCATCCCCGTTCCCTCCTTTTGGATAGGACGATTGTACCCGATGACAAGGGGCAAATGTTGAACGAACTGTAAATACTGGTTTTATTCTCCTTGGGGAGAAAGTTCCAGCACGGTGATCTCCGGCCGGGCGAAAAACCGAACCGGCAGAGAGGTCACTCCCAACCCCCGGTTGACATAGATCAGCTTGTCTCCTTCTTCATACAGTCCGGCAGTGTAATGTTCTCCTCCCGGCGGCTTGACCAGTGCCCCGTAAAAAGGCAGACACACCTGGCCGCCATGGGTATGGCCGGCCACCGACAACTGAAAGCCCTGGGTTTCATCGGCATAATCGGGAGCATGGGACAGAAGGATGTTGCATTTTCCTTCTTCCTCCAGCCCTTCCACCTGGGGCACGAAAAACAGCAGCTCATCGGCCCCCACAAAGTTCACCGAACCCAGCTGCACACTCTGGTTTCGCAGCACCTGGAAGCCCGCTTCCTCCATGATGTCCTCATAGACCCGCTCGGCGCCGCCGCCCACATCGTGGTTGCCCATCACCGCCAGCTTACACGGCGCCTGCAACTGGGATAACCCCCGGCTCACTTCTCCCGGATCGCCCTCATATTGGCTGTAATTGTCAAACAGATCCCCCAGGAACACCACAGCCTGAGGTTCCTGCCGGTTGATTTTTTCCACCCATTTTTCCAGATCTTCCGGGCCGAATTCCAGCCCCATATGGGTATCCCCAAAGCAGACCACCCGCATTTTCTCTGTGAGACCCGGAAGGGAGAGCTCCACTTTTTTCACCTGTATCCACCGCGGCTCGATCCATCGGGCATAGCAAAGCACCATGGCGCACAGCAGCAGCACGGCCAGCACCCGTTTGATCCACTTTCCCAAACAGCTTCCCTCCTTGCTTTCCCGCTTCAAAGGCGGCTCCGCTGAACGGCCATCCACACCAAAACGGCTATCTGCAAAACCAAAATAGCCGGCACGCCCCAGGTAAATTTCCGATGCCTGGTCTTGTGGTGAAAGACCCGCATGGCCAAAAGCAGCCCCGGGCTTCCTCCCAGTGCCGCCGCCAGCAGCAAAGTGCGCTCCCGCACCCGCCAACGGCCCTGCACCGCTTTCCATTTGTCCACGCCACACAAGGCAAAAGCCGTCCCATTGATCAGCAGCAGCCACAGCCACAAGGCCTTGAGCATACCATTCTCCTTTTTCTTTCCACAGGGCAAAGGGCCGAAGCCATAGATGGCCCGGCCCTCTTTTCTTATTCTTTCTGCAAACGCCTTCCCACAGCCTCTGTGAGACGGGCAAAGTCCTCCAGCCCCAGGGTCTCGCCCCGGGCCTGCGCTCCGACGCCGGCCTCTTCCAGGCAATGGAGCACATCCTCCCGCTCCAGCTGAGGAAAGCCATGGCGCAGGCAGTTGAGCAGCGTCTTGCGCCGCTGGGCAAAGGCCGCCCGCACCACCCGGAAATAAAGCCCTTCGTCTACCGGCCCCAGAGGATTTTCCTCATAGGGCGTGAGGGCCACCACGGCGGAATCCACCTTGGGGGCCGGAATAAAGCATCCGGCCGGTACATCCAGCAAAATGGAAGGCTTTCCATGGAACTGACAATAGACCGAAAAGGCTCCATAATCCCCGGTGCCCGGTTTGGCGCAGATCCGCCGGGCCACTTCCTTCTGCACCATGACGGTGATCTGAGCAAAGCAGCCGCTGTCCACCAAAGCGGTAAGGGCCGGAGTGGTGATATAATAGGGCAAATTGGCACAGGCCACTTTCCGCCCCTCCCCCAGCTCCTCACGGCACAACTGAGGAATATTTGTTTTCAGAATGTCCCCTTCCACCAGGTGGAAGTTATCAAACTCTCCCAAGGTCTCCCCCAGCACCGGAGGCAGCCTGCGGTCCAATTCCACCGCCACCACACGCCGGGCCCTCTGGCACAGCTCCCGGGTGAGGGTACCGATGCCGGGGCCCACCTCCAGCACGCCGGTATTTTCATCAATGCCGGCCCCTTGGGCGATGGCTATGGGCACATGTCTGGCACAGAGGAAATTCTGCCCCAGGCTTTTGGAAAAATGAAACCCATGACGGGTCAATATCTCTTTGATGGTACTGATATCACACAGATTCAGATGTGATCACCCTTTTGACGCGATCTAATCCAGCACATAGACGGTAGCCGTCCGTACGCCGAAATTGATACACTCCCGATAGGTGTTGAAATAAAGGTCGATCTTGTTTCCCTTCACAGCGCCGCCGGTGTCTTCCGCCACCGCCAGGCCATACATCCAGCTGCCGTCACTGCCCTGGATGAGCAGGCGGGAACCTAGAGGGATCACATTTCTATCCACCGCCACAGCGCCCACACGGGCGATGGTGCCGGAAGCAGTTTTCTTCCAGGTCTTGCCCTCTGTGGTATAGGCAGTGGCCTTCATTTGATACACCTTGCTGTAAGTGTACTTCTGACCGTTGTATTGTACCATACCTCCGGTGCCGGTTTCAATCACTTCGGTCACCGGCTGGCGGGTAATTTCAGTACCCAGGCTGGTGCGGCTGTATTCTGCCCCGTCCCGGTACTCCACCCGGAAGGTGGTCACCTTTTCACCGGCCTGCCCTTGCTGCACTACCCGGCTCTTCCCATAGGGAAGAGCGTCGGTCTCCACCGTCTTGGTGGTATAGGGGATGCTCTCCCGCACTTCTTCATTGCGCACTTCCACCCGGCGGACAGTGATATCACTGCCCTGGGTCAGCTCCTCCCCGGAGGCCGGATAAACCAGATCCTGCTCTCCCAGGGTGATGCCGGCGTCGGCCAGAATGCTCTGCACCGTGCCGCCGGTGGTTTGCAGCATATGGGTGCGGCCATCGGCGGTGATGAACACCGGGAAGGCCCGCTCCACCTGTACCACTCCAAAGCCCTGGGAAAGGTCTCCGGGGCAGGTGATTTCATCGTCAGCCCCCAGTTCAATGCCTGCTGCGGCCACGGCCCGCTGGGGGTCATTCGAAAGGGTATAGACCACATGGCGCTCCCCTTCATCATAAATGACAACCCGCTTGGTGCCCATCATCATGCCGCCCATCAACAGGGACGAAGCCAGGAACATGGAACACATGGGGATCAACCGGCTCTTTTTCTTGGTTTCCATTGGGGAATGTCTCCTTCCATTTCCTCACGGCCAAGGCCGCGGGTTTTTGGTGCCGTCATCAGGCAGGCTCTGCCGCCCTCTGGCTGGCTCCCCCCGCTTGCTGTCTGCGGGGAATGGCGCTCTGACCATCCGCTGGCCTGTTTGCCAGCTTGAAACCTTCTCCATTGTAACCGATTTGATACCAATTTGCAACTATTTTCTTTCGACCTTCCCCACCAGCGCCGTAAAATATGAGCTTTTCAGGGATATATTCTCCCCTTTTCTTTAAATTTTTATTCCATTTTGCCAAAATATTTCTTGCTATTTGTTTTATTTTTCTTTCATTTTCTCCGTTTTACATCCTATTTCTTGATAAAAAATTATCATTTTTCTTCTTTTTAGAATCTCATCTTTTTATTCCCTTCTATTTTTACTCTTTTTGTTATTTTTCTGTAACTATTTGTTTTTCTTTTTTCCACCGATTCCATCACCGCATAGCAATATTGATAATTTTTTAACAATATATTTGGTGATATCGCCGATTTTAACCCGGATATCTTGCCAAAATTTCGGCACATAGTATAATATGGTCAAACAGAATCAGAGAGCGTTGTTCTTACCTTTTGAAAGGAGGGTCCTTATGTTTCGTATGAAAATGATGAGCAATCGCCGTTTTGTTCCCACCAATTTTATTTTTATTCTGATCTTGGGCTTTCTCTCTCTGGTTTTGTGGGAAACCACCCGATTCTTCGGCCGGGTCCAGCCGGCCTACGGCCCCTTGATGGTGCTGATGCTGGTGCTCAGCTCCCTGGTGCTTGTCTATTTCGCGGTGAGTTTCATCCTTTACCTGTATGACCACGCCTTTTCTGAACCCTGGAAACGCTGGGCCGCTATCCTGGCCGTAGGGCTTGTGGTAGTCGTCTATATGGTCTCTTCCTTCGTGGGCATCCTGCCTTCTCTCAACTATGTGCACTGGAGCGAAGACTGGGGAGAAGTTGCCCAGCGGTATTCTTACAGCTTCGCAGACAACGCCAACCCCAATGGTCATATGATCGCCGAAGAGCAGCAGCACAAAGAGGCTCTGCGGGAGTATTGGGGCACCTGGAACTGGAAATACCTTCTCCTCTTTGTGGCAGTTGTGGCTGTGTGCCTTGTGGCAGACATCCTGTTTCTTCCTCTCCGCATCTATGCGGCCCGAGAGAAAGGCTATGACAGTGACAGCCTGGGCAACACCGCCGCCAGCGTGGCGCTGCTGTTGCTGGCTCTGATGGGCTTGGCCAAGCCTTCCCTCTACCTGTGGATGGCTGCTTTGCTTTTGGTTCTCCTGGTGATTCGCATCCCCAAGCTGGGAGTGAAATATGCCTTGCTCTTTACCATCTTCCAGCCTTTTGCCATTCTGGACAGCGGCATGCAGCGGGCCAAGTTCGTTTCCTCCGGAATGTACCTCAGTCCTTTTGTCACCGGCGAAATGCAGGCCCGGATGACCGGCTTGCAGCAAACCGGCCATGATGAACGGAACGAAGAATTCCAGGAAGAGCTTCGCATCCGTGACTTGGCTCAGGAAGGCCAGAAAAAGCGGAACAAAGAAAACAATCAGAAATAACACGATAAGCAAAAAGCCCTGGGAGAATTTTCTCCCAGGGCTTTGTTTTGCGCTGTGCAGCAGGGGCTCAGGCGGTGATGAACAGAATGAAGTAAAAGATCACCACAGCGGCCGCCAGAATCCCCAGCGCGTATAAAATCCCTCTCGCAAAGCTTTTCATCTAATTTTCCTTTCATTCTTACGAAAAGCTAATTTCGTATTCTTCTAGATCAAAACCTTTGGCAAAGAAAGTTTTCAGAATATTTTCTGCATTTGTTTGAGCATTTTCGAATAAGCCATTGGCGATAGCATCTTTCTCTGCATTTTTCTGCAATTCTTCCATTGATTTATTGTTTTCTTCCAAAGTCAAAGGACGGAAAATGCTCTCCTTCTCATAATAAACTTTGAAGGAATCCAATTTAATCTCATTGCTAAGGACTTTTGCTTCTGGAAGCTTTACTTTAATAGTTTTTGCCTCTTTATCCACTTCCCAATCGATCTCTCCGAAATCATACCCAGCCTTGATAACTACATCATAACTATAAATATTTTTGCTCTGTGTAAAAGGAATATGGACACCGAACAGATCTCTATCTTTTTCAGTAACACTTATTTCCGTACAATATGCTACTTGTGTAGCCATCTCACCGATATCTTCAAATCCCAATTTACTAGTATCGCTATAAATGCTTAGATTATCCCGGATCGCCAACCAGAAGAAGGGACCACACACGGCTATAGCCACCACCAGGATAAACAGTATCAGCAATTTGGGATGGTGTATCAGCCAGCGGAAAAAGCCTTTCCCTTTCTTCTTTTTTGCTGTCTCCTGCACCTGCACGGACTGTGTCTGCTCTTTGATTTCTTGTTTTTGCTCGTTCATCTCTTTTTACCCTCCATTTTGAAGATTTTCATAACAGAGTCTGCAAATTTCGCGGAGAGACCCTGTCATGTTTCTCCATTGCTTTCCTATTATACCAGTTACTTCGAAGCAATGCGACACAAAAATACAAATTTTTCATATTTTTTATCCGCGCAAAAATGGGCTGCAAAGTTCCAGCCTTTTTACGCACACCAAAAAGGGCAGGGAATTTTCCCTGCCCTTTTGCTTTTACTTCTATATCAATGCTTTTCCATTCCCAGCGCCTGAATCAATGCCGGAAGCTGAGACAAATTCTGAATGACAAACTGGGCCCCGGCCTGGCGGAAACCGATTTCCGCTTTGCGGCAAGCATCCTCTCTGGCTTTGGCGGACAGCTGCTGGTATTCCTGCTGGCTCAATCCCAGCTGGGAGCTTCCTTCCACCACTCCCACCGTCCAGACGCCGGCCTGAACGCCTTCTTTGATATCGGAGATGGTGTCGCCCACTTTTACCACATTCTTCACAGAGGACAACCCCAACGCCTGCATATTGGCAAAGATCATATAGGGATAGGGCCGGCCTTTTCCGCCCACTCCATCGGGGCTGATCCAGAAATCCGGAGCATATCCCTCTTTGGCTGCCTGGGGTGCCACAATGTTCATCATAGCATCGGTGTAGCCTGTGGTGGAGCCGATTTTAATCCCCATTTCCCGCAGCTGCGCTGCAACCTCCACGGTAAAGGGCTTAGGTGATGCAAACCGATCCAGAATGGAAAACAGCTTGGGCTCAAACTGGGCATACACTGCATCAACATCCTTTTCGTCAGCCTTATGCCCATGGGTCTTTTCCCATGCCTGGGAAATGCGCTCCATCTCCAACATCGTCCGAATATGATCCCGCTTCAGCATCCCCATGGGTTTTCGGGTCTCTTCTGCAGTAACCGGCACGCCATAATGGGCAAACGCCTCCATAAAAGCCTGCACCGGAGCAAAACAACCGTAGTCTACCGTGGTACCGGCCCAATCAAAAATAACGCCTTCGATCATGCGATCTGCTCCTTTCTCTCTTCCAGAAATGCAGCGATGATGCTGGTGAGTTTATCAATATCTTCCGGATAAATCTCACCGATATTGCCGATGCGGAAGGTATCCATCTCGGTCAGCTTTCCCGGATAAATGGCATATCCCCGCTCTTTGATGTAATCGTAAAAGGATGCAAACTGGAAAGCCACGCCAGCCGGATAAAGGAAGGTGGTGATGATGGGCCCCTGATTGCGTCCATCGATATATGTGGCAAACCCCATCTCCCGCATCTTCTGGATCAGAAGCCGATTGTTTTCGGTATAGCGGCGGTTCCGGGCCGGAATCCCCCCTTCTTCCTCCAGCTCATCCAGTGCCTTGGAAAACGCCAGCACCACATGGGTGGGCGAAGTGAAACGCCACTTTCCGTCTTTCTCCATCCCTTTCCACTGATCCAACAGATCCAGAGACAGAGACCGAGCTTTGCCCTCGCTGGCCAGCAGCTTATCCCGGCGGCACAGAATAAAGGAAAATCCGGGGACACCCTGAATGCACTTGTTGGCACTGGACACCAGGAAATCGATCCCCCAATCCGCCACCGGAATATCCACACCGCCAAAAGAGGACATGGCATCCACAATGAAAGTTTTTCCCGCATCCCGTACCACTTTCCCCACCGACTGGATATCATTGAGAATTCCGCTGGTGGTCTCGCTGTGGACCATAGCCACATGGGTGATGGACGGGTCCTGACGGAGAAGCTCCGCCACATGAGCCGCATCGGGGATCTGGTCATACGCCTGGGCGTAATGTACATAGGGAATATGGCCGTGGGTGCACATATCCACCATCCGCTCTCCATAAGCTCCATTGGAACAGATAAGCACCTTGTCTTCTGCCCCCACCACGCTGGACAGTACACTTTCCACGCCAAAGGTGCCGCTTCCCTGCATCAGTACAGCGGTGTAATCATCTTCCGAAACATGGGCCAGCTCCAACAGTTTCCGCCGGATCTTCTGGGTGATCTTCTTATAATCCTCATCCCAGGTGCAGCGGTCCACCATCATTTCCCCTTTGACTGTATCGGTGGTGGTCAGAGGGCCGGGTGTCAACAATTTGTATGTATTCATGGTATAAAACTCCTTCCTTTTTATCAACCCTTCGCCGCTTCGGAAAGCTTTTGATGGGCCTGGAACAATTCAAAAGTCAATGGCTGCTCAAATACGCTGGGGTTGGCCGATTGATTGGCCGGATCGGCAGTCTCTCCCTCATAAAGGGGGTTGGGATAGGTCTTGATCAGCTCTTCCCGGCCGTGCTCCATGATGCACTGGGCCATTTCCATGGCCAGGGGATTGGTATCCTCCCCTTTATCCACAACGGCCAGTGATTCGGTGAGGGAAAAATTCCCTTCTTCCGGGTCCACATAGTCAATGGGCATATCGTCGTTTTTGTCGGCCACGGCCTGATGGCGCAGTCCAAAACCAATGGCCAC
>JAHZHY010000116.1:0-3620 GCA_019420045.1 Clostridiales bacterium | reverse complement strand
CCGGAACCAGATGTCTCGATGTGTGAGCCGCAGTTTTCATAGATGCCCGCCAACACTTCCTGGGCTTCCTCCTCCCCGTAAGCATCCACCAAAGCCTGGATCAGCAGCCAGGCCGTGGAGGAAGACTGAATGTCGGTGACTGCGATCTGTCCGGCATACTCTTTCTTGGTCAGATCTTTCAGGCTGGTGGGCATGGGAAGTTCTTCGGATTTCATCAGCTCGGTATTGAGGATGATAGCTCCTTCCTGGGAGGTGATGGGCGCCGTGTAGTCCGGTACTTCTGTCAAAGTATTGACTTCAAAGTCCAGCGTCTGGAACATATTGTTTTGCTCCTGGGCGCTCTGGAGGTAAAATGTGCTCATTGTCACCAGATCTGCTTCCAGATTGGTGCCTTCGGCCAGCAGCTTGCCTCCCAGCTCAGAAGTACCATAAGTCTGGAAAATATACTTGCCTTTGTAGCCGTTGTTGTCCAAGGCATTCTGCATGGCTTCCACCGCTTCTTCATCGGCGTTGGAATAGATGACCACCTGATCTTCCTTTCCAGTTCCGCCATTTTTACTGCAGGCGGTCATAGCCCCCAGGCAAAGGGCGGCCGACAAGCCCAGAGCTATTGTTTTTTCCAATTCATTCTTTTCTTCCTTCCTTTTGATTGGTTCTCTATTTTCCTGGACCGATAACCGGCCTGCCAGGAAAACAATGCCTTGGCCGCCAAGTTGGTGGCTAAAATCAACAGCGACAGCACAAATACTTCATTGAATCGATTGGTATATTGCAGCTGTTTGATCATGGTGGTGAGCACCATTGTCCGGGCCCCGGCAATGAAGATGAGGGCGCTGATGGTCACCATGGAATTGATGAAATAATAGCTGAATACCTGGATCAGGCTGGACAGGGCATTGGGCGTCACCACGCGCAAAATGGTTTTCATCCAGCTGTCGCCCATGAGCATGGCCGTGGTCTCCCATCCGGCATTCATCTTGGACAATGCATTTTTCATCATAAGGTACGGTGTGGAAAAATAGTGCACCACATTGCACAGAACCATCAGCAGCAATGTGTTTTGCAAACTGGTTCCGGAAAAGAGGAACAGATAGGCCACACCCAGCACCATGCCAGGAATGGCATTGGTCACCAGCGCTATGCTTTCCACAGTGCGTTTATACCCCCGGCCCAATGTGCTGCGGGCCGTGATCAATGCGGCGCCATACGCCGTCAATGTCCCCAGGGCCGCCGTGAGCAGCGCCATGATCACCGAGTGACCATAGGTGACCAGCAGGCTTTCATCGGCAAACACCGTCTGGAAATGCTCCAGGGAAAACCCGGTTTTATAGGGCCACTCTTCCACCAGCGGCACCACGAAGATCACCGCAAAGATGGACAGGATCGCTAGGGAGATCACTGTGCCGGAAATCCCCCAGCTTCCATCGCGAAGAGCGTTCCTCCGCAGGTCTGCATTGGAGATCCGATTGTACCGGATGTTGAACCGTTCCAGCAGCTGAAGAATACAGATGCTCCCAATGGAAGGGATCAGCATGACCATGGCCATGACAGCGCCTCGGTTGAAGTCGGGGATGCCTCCCAGCATCTGGTTATACAGCATGGTGGCGATCACCGGGTAATCTCCCCCCCGAAGCCGGGATACCGAAATCGGTAAAGGACAGGAAAAAGGCTTGAATAAAGGCTCCGGCCAGCGTACCCAGCAGGGGACGCAGTATGGCCACCCAGAAAGTGGACAGATTGTTGTCCCCCATCACCTTGGAAACGGTGATGGTCTTTTTATCCACAAACCCCATGGTGTTCTGGATGAGCAGGAAGGCCACCGGGACAGTGTAGATCATATATCCCACCATCAGGCCCCAGAATCCATAAATATCAAACAGCTGTCTGCCCATCAGACGAGTAATCAGGCCTTGTTTTCCAAAGGAATAGATGATGGCAAAACCATAGGTGATGGTGGGCAGGAACATGGGCAGGGTAGCCACGGCACAAAGGCCTCTTTTGAATCCTTTGGGCAAGCGGGTGTAGTGCACGGCATAAGCCAGCAAAAAGGCCAGCAGCACAGCGGCCGCTGCGGAAACCCCAGCTACCGCAAAACTATTCCCCAAGGCTGTGAAAAAACCGTCCTGCGAAAGAACTGCGGTATAAAATTCCCCGGTGGGTCCTCCCTCCCACAAGGATTTTCCCAGCAGGAGCACAATGGGGCCGGCCAGAAAAGCTGCAAACAGCAGAACAATGCCCCAAAAAATCAGCTTCAGTTCTCGACTTGTCCTTGTCATACTGTTTTCTCAGTCCGCCTGAACTGCCAGCATGGGACGCTCGCCAAACAGGGCATAAATGTTGCTGCGCTTGATCTCCAGCTGGTTGAGGATGAATTTACGCACAAAATCGTTTTTGGGCTGGTGCACGATCTCTTCCGGCTTGGCATATTGGGAAATGGAGCCGCCTTCCATGATGAGCACCCGGTCGGACAAGGTAAGGGCCTCTTCCGGATCGTGGGTGACGATGATGGTGGTCAGCTGATATTCCCGGGCGATGGTTTTGATCCGGTCCTTAATGGACTCCTTGATCACCCCGTCCAGAGCCGACAGAGGCTCATCCAGCAGAAGGATGCGGGGTTTCATCACCAGGGTGCGGGCCAGGGCCACTCTTTGTTTCTGGCCACCGGACAGCTGATCGATACGCTTGCTCAGATGCTCCCGGAGTCCCAGCAGCTCAATCAGCTCATTCACTTCTTTTTCCGTGGAGATGCCCGGCTTATTGCGCAGGCCGTAGGTAATGTTCTGGGAAACATTCAAATTGGGAAACAGCGCATAGTCCTGAAAAACAATGTTGAATCCCCGTTTCTCCATGGGCGTGCTGGTCAAGTCCTGGCCATCATAGCGGATATGGCCGCCATCTGCATCTGCAATGCCCAAAATCAAATTGAGCAATGTGGTTTTGCCGCAGCCGGAGGGACCCAGAATGGAGACGATCTCTCCATCGGCCACCTGCAAAGTGATGTCCTTCAAAACCGGCACACCATCAAAAGACTTCCGAATGTGTTCCAATTCCAACATAAAAAAGCTGCACCTCTCTCAGGGTAAATGTTTCTGTGGAAGGCCGCCGTGTTTTCCCGGCGACGGCGTTATGGTATCAGATTTCCCTGGAAAGAAACAAGCAGGAACAGTTCAAGTTTGGGTAAGCCAAAAGTAAAAACAGCTCAAAAAAACGGTGCAGCGTGAAATCGCTATTCTTTTTCGTATCCCCGATCGGCAATCACAGCACCGCTTTTGTCCAGATTCCGGGAAAAACGCTCATAATCGCTTTGAATGATCCCCATATACAGCAAGTCCACCACGGCCAGATCGGGAATGCGGGAAAAGATCGCTGTACCATAAATGGATAACTCTTGTCCTCCGGTGCTCAAACAAACATCTGCGTATTTGGCCAGCAACGGCTCCTTTGGACTGGTAATGACAATGGTTCCGGCCCCTGCTTTTCGCGCCTGTTTCAGAGCTTTTACGGTATCCATGGAACAACCCGAGTGAGATATGGCCACGGCCACATCCGCCACCCCCAAATGAGCCGCGGAGATTTGTTGCAAATAAGCATCGGTGTGCATGCGGCAATTAAGGCCCAAA
>JAHZHY010000115.1:4969-8626 GCA_019420045.1 Clostridiales bacterium | reverse complement strand
CTGGAAGGCCGTCCGGATGTGACCTTCACCCTGTGGAGGTACCGGGCCGGCCAGTCCTACACCAGCAAATCTCAGATTCTGGATGTTATCCCTGCTAGATACCCAGATGGTGGAACGCCTCAGCCCAAAGATCCCGATGGCCAAGAGGGTGACCCTGCATCTACCGTCTACTATGTCCCCATCACCTTTATTGATGGAGAGGGCAAGCCTATCGTTCTGCCCAAATATGACCCGGACGGCTATGCCTATGTCTATGGCGTGCAGGAGAGCATGGAGTATAAACCCGGCGACAACCAGTATGAAACCCTGTTCGGCGTGATCGGCACTGACGATGCCATTGTACCGGGGACCGACAAACTGCCTGATTGTTATATTGACGGCAGCACCCGAAGCAATGGCGACTCTCTGCTGTACAACGGCGGCATTCTCTCCAACCGGCTGAAAGGAACTGTCCAGGCTCCCGTCACCAAAAAATGGGAAGCCGCAGCCTATCAGGCCGCCTTTGATGATGTGGCGGTGGAGCTGACTCTCCAGAGCCGTGTCAACGGGTCAACCAATGAAGAGGACTGGACCGATGTGCCCGGCAGTGACGGGCCGGTCACCTGCTATCTGCATCGTTTTACCGCCGAGCGTCTCAGCGAAAGCTATGCAGTTTACGCACCCAAGTACAACGGTCAGGCACAGGAACTGGAATACCGCTGGGTGGAAACCGGTGTCTATCAGGGCGTCACCGCTGCCTCAGATGAAGAAGTAAAAGAGCAGATCGCCACAGCAAACCAACCTGGAAGTCCTGTAATCAAAATTCCTCTCTCCGGCAGTGGCGACAAACGCACCTTCTCTTTAACGCAAGAAGGACAAGAAGTAAACTATATCTCCATAACCGATGCAGCACCCAATACCATCATCAACTGTATTGATGACAGCCTGGATTACCATGTGATCAAGAAGTGGATGGCATTACAGAGAAACCTATCACCTTCCATCTTTACCGGACGGCCAGCGGCAGCAGCGATTCTGACCTGGGCGCCTCTTATGTGACCTTCTCCTTTGATGCAGACGGCAATCTTACCGGTGCACCAAGCGGTACCGGTGTTACGGAAGATGACGTCACTGTCTCCCAGGACATGGAAAATGATCTGCCTAAACCGTGGCATGCCACCGCCAGCAAACTGCCTCGCTTTGATGAAAACGGCAGACCCTACGAATACATTCTTCTGGAAGAAAGCGGATATCCCCGCTATGAGACAGAACGAAAGCCTGACACTGGGGACTATACCACCACCGTGTTCAATGGCGGCGAGGGTAAAGCCATTCCCATTCTGGTGCGCAAAGTCTGGCTGGATGACGGCGATGACCTTCACCGGGAACCGGTGACCTTTACCGTATACAACGCCAACACCGACCAGCCTGTTCTGGGCGACGGTGGCCAGCCTGTCACCGTCACTCTCCAGGATGGACTCTGGCATCAGGTGCTGATTGTCACCGGGGACCAGCGGATGCCGGCCGGAGACCCCAACGGCGTATACAATGTGGATGATCTCTATGTGGTGGAAACCAAAATGGGAACATATAAAGTGGATCACCACCTGGTGAACGCCGGTGGCAATCCGGCTTTGACAAAGCAGGCCCTGTACGGCACCGAAGGAAATCCCGGCGGTCTGGGCGATGGTGGCAAGATCTTTGATGTGACAACCGATGATCACCGCTACCAGGTCACCTACCGCTACGAAGATGGATCGGCTACCGGCGGCATCGCCGGCACTTTCACCGTTACCAACCGCCGCCTGGGCAACATCGATCTGACGGCTAAAAAGACCTGGCTCAATGGCGGCAGCGGCGAAGCTTACCAGGCAATACAAAAGGCGCTGCAAGAGATCAAGGCCGAAAAGAATATAAACCTGGCTCTCGTTTTCAAGCTGAAGTTTGCAAATCAGAAGGCTGGCTGGGTCATCACCACCCATGGTCTGAAAAATGGATCGGGCGACACCGTTTCTGTGGGCGGAAATGGCATCCGGACGGAAAATGTCCGTATTTACGATGTATACGATGAAGAAACTGGCCAATATGGCCTTCCCGTCTCTTCGTTGCAGCCGCTGCTGAAGCTTGATGGTAACGGCACACTGAAATATAAGACGGAACTTCATTTCTTTGGCCTTCCCAAGTATGACAGCCAGGGCCAGGTGGTGGAATACACCATTGAAGAACTCTGGGTGGATACTGCAAATCCGGCTAATCCCGTTGACCTCAGCCAGTATCCCCAGCTTCGGGATATCTGGAAAGAATACTCCACCACATATGATCCCCCCATCTATATCAGCTTGCCGGATGAGCACAACACCAAAGATATTCAGACCAATGTAGTCACCAACAAGCGTTCCAGCACCAAGGATGTTCACTGGGATAAAGTGTGGAAAGACGACTATGCTGCCAGCAATGATCACCGCCCGGACCTCTTCCTGGATATCTACCGTGTGGTTCATGTCAGCGATGGACAGGGCGGATACAAAAAGCAGATCCAACCGGTGCAGAACAATGTGGAGTGGACACAGCTTCCTATCACGCAGGTACAGCAGATCACCCTCAGCGGGATGCAGAAATACGATGACTACGGCTTTGAGATCCTTTATTATGCCGTAGAACGCACTGTGGTGTCCGTAGGAGACTACGACTATCAGGCAGCGCAATATTCCCGTTATTTGGATGATGGCACATCGTCCAGCCTTGGCACCCGGGATGAACCCATTGATGGTGCAGTAAAAAATGGCTATGTGCTGGATCTTCGGGATGAAAACCTGTGGAAAGACAACCAGGTCCCCAGCGATCTGGACGCCAGCATCGGATCTTTTGGAGATGGAGGCACAGCCCGATATGCCCTGATGGAAAAGGGTGTCTTCACCAATGCCCTGGCAGACAACTATACCATTGACGGTATGAAATACTGGTCCAGCCTGCCCTCTGGCTGGCCCCAGGCCAATCTGCCCGGCATCACATTTGATGTTTTCCGCTACACCGGCGATACACGGCCGGGTGATCTGGGCACACGGGTTGCCCGGGTCACCATTCCTTCCGATCTCTGGGCAAGCCTGAAGGACGGTCTGAGTTACCGCTACCTGATCCAGTATGAAGGGAAAAACACCCTGTCAACGGAAACAGTGGATGGCAAAACCGTGCTGAAATGCAGCGGTGCAGACAATGCCCGGCTCCTTCCCCGATACGATTCGGACGGCAAACTCTACACTTATGTGGTAAAAGAATCCATAGACTGGGAAGACAGTGCAATAACGACAAAACCCAGCGAAGTCTTTACCTCCAGCAGCAATGCCTTTACTTTCACCAATGAATACCGGCCCGTCACCGGCTACATTGCTGCCAAGAAGTTTTTGTATCTTCCCACCACAACGGATGCCAGCGGGAATACGGTGCCCGAAACCTACCCTGCCGTCACTTTCCAGCTGACCCGTCAGGTGTATAAAGATGGAAATTATCAGAAGGATGATGCATTCGGTACAAAGAAAAAAGTCCTCAGTTCGGCAGAAGTTCAATCGCTGTACGACAGCCTTGCAGAGGGCAGCGATGGGAAACAGTATCACTATGTCACAGGATATGTGGCTTTTGAGAACCTGCCTCTCTATGCCCCCGATGGCCGCGAATACCGGT
>JAHZHY010000115.1:0-4959 GCA_019420045.1 Clostridiales bacterium | reverse complement strand
GATCTCTACATCACCTGTTTGCACCCAGGTGTCATAACAAATCAGAGCTGATGGGCTATGACACCTGGGTGCAAACAGGTGATGTAGAGATCGACAGCTTTACCGGCGACCCCTCTGGTCAGGCCAATCCTTTCCTGGAAGGGCTGACCCCGACAGAGGGCAGTAAACCTCTGAATTTGACTGGAGAGGCCAGCGTCACCTTTAAAAACCAACCCTCCACACGGTCTGAAGAGTTCACCGGCTTTACCGGCACCAAGGTCTGGGAGGATTTTGAAGATTCCTTCGGGTTCCGGCCCACAAAAGGAGATTATCAGAAACTCCTCACCCTCAAGCGCACTGCCAAGACCCAGACCGGGCAGGGCAATGCCATGGAGGAAACCCTTACCTTCCAGCTGGCCTACACCTCCACAGATGAAAAGACATGGAAATTTGAAATCAGGCCGGTGGATGGCGCATCCTTCGAGATGTATGCCCCCAACGGAATGCCCTGGACTTATACCTTGTCCGAACCGCTGACAAAAAGCGGCGGCAAACTGCAGCTGGTAAAAACACCGGCAGAAGAGCAGCCTCAGCCCGATGCCAACAGGGTCTATACCCCCACCCCCAGCGATGGCATCTGGCCGGTGGATGTCACCTACAAAACCAAGCCCGGTGCTGACGGCCTGGTGTCCTTCGGCACTCTGACCAACAGCATCCAGACCAACGCCCAATTCGAGAAGGTGTGGATGGACAGCAACAATCAGCGCATCACCCAGGACTATCTGGGTATTGATGTGACAGTGACCTTCCAGCTTCAGGTTTCCACAGACAACGGGACCACCTGGACTGCTGCCACAGAAAATGCCCTTGTGATGCAGGCTATGGGGCTTGATTTCACCGGTATTCAGACGCTGCCCGGCCGAATAATCAACGACACCAGCAAATGGTCCGGCTCCTTCAAAAATCTCCCCTCGGTGATCAAAGACAACACATCCGGGAACTATACTTTCCTGAAATACCGGGTCATTGAAACCAATGTCTCCTACGGCAGTCAGAATCAGAATATCAATCTGCCTGCAAACGGTTCCAATGGAACAGGCTTTGACTACACCCTTGATTCCGCCGGTCTGGTCACCGGCTCCACCTTCGAGCAAAACAGAACCACCAGCACCAGCACCAACACCCTGGCCACCATGGAGGTATCTGTGGAGAAGGTCTGGCAGGATGGCGGCAATCCCTATAACACCCGTCCCGGTGTGAGCCATCCCATGACCTGGACTTCCTGGTTTGTGGTGCAGCGGACCACCGATGCTCCGACAGATGAAAATGCCCAGTGGAACAATGTTGCCATCGTCAAACTGTATGGCGGCAACGCAAAAGGTGAGATCAACGGCGACCGCTGGCAAGATACTGTCACTGGTCTTCCCACTGCCGATTATAGCAGCGGTTCTGCCCTTCCCTACACTTACCAGGTGCGGGAACTGCAGCCCAAAACAGGGGGCTATACCACCGTTCAGGACATTCAGCCAAGCGATATTGTGGTGGACACCTATAACCCCGACGGCACAGCGTATACCACCGCTTATGCAGAAAGCCCGGCAAACCACTGGACTGTCACCAATACCCTCACCACTTCGGCTGAAATGACCGCCATCCAGGCAACCAAGGAATGGGCCGGTACTGCGGCAACCACCAGCGTATCCTTCCAGCTGCAATACCGCACCAGCGACAGCGCCCAATGGGAACCGGTGACCGGAGAGATCCATACCAAAGAGGCCAATGAAATCAACCACTGGAATGTCATCTGGGATAATCTCCCCAAAACCATCGGAGAGCAGGAAGTCCAGTATCAGGTGGTGGAACTTACCGGCAACGGCTTCGTTCTGGTGGCACAGGACATTGACACCACCACACCGATTTATACCTACACCTTCACCAACTCCCTCACCTGGGAGTTCACGGTGGAAAAACTGTGGAATCCCGGCAGTTCGGCCGCCGGTTCTGCAACTGTGGGCCTGTACCGCACCACTGACCCCTCTGCCATCGGCCTGACCACCGGAGAGCGTGTGCCCGAAAACGAGCTGAGCACCTCAGGTCCCTATCAGAGTGCCACACTGACTGCCACCGGCAACTGGACCCATACCTTTACCGGTCTGCCCCAGTACAGCGCCGCAGGACAGCTCTATTACTACTACGCTCTGGAGCTGGACAGCAGCGGTAACCCTGTCAGCAGCGGCAACACCGTTACCCAGAGCGGCAGCGCCTATGTGGTCACCTACAACACTCTGCCTGACAACACCAAGACCACCGTCACCAACACCCCGGCCATGGGCATGACCGGCACCAAGACCTGGATGGACAACGGCGCTGCCACACGGCCGGATGTCACCCTGATCCTTGAGAGGAGAATCACCGGCCCCGACTGGGATCCTGTCATGGGTGCGGCGCCCACATGGCAAAAACCTGCCGGGAATACCTGGACCTACACTTACACCGGTCTTCCCACTCATGATGCAAACGGAATCCCCTACGAATACCGGGTCCGGGAATATCCTTTCCCCAATGGATATATCTTGTTCAATCAGGAGCAGGGCCAGTCCGATGGAATTGTCCGCGCAGATAGACAGGGCAATTACAACTTTGTCAATGTGCGTGCCGGCCTTGTAAACCTCACTGTGACTAAAACATGGACCGGCGACCTGGAAACCGACCGCCCCACCAGCCTTGAGCTGAAATTGGAGCGCAAAACGGTCAACCAGGCCGATGATCAGTGGAGTGTGGTAAGCGGCGTTGCCACCCCTACTCCCACTATTATCGATAATGTCTGGACCTATGTGTATTCCAACCTGCCTCAGTTTGACAGCGATGGCGTGGCCTATGAATACCGGGTCACCGAGGTCACCACTGGAGACATTCTGAGCAAGTACGAGGTAAAGAACAGCACCAACACCGATCCCACTGTGACTTACCAGCTGGAAAACATCCGCCTGGGCAGCCTGATCATCCGCAAGGAGGTCTCCGGCAACATCGGAGAGACCGACCGGGATTTCCATTTTGCAGTATCCCTCTCCGGCTCTTCTCTGGCTAACACTCCGGCTGAAAATGTAGACGGTAGCTATCAGGCCGTATACACCAAGCAGGACGGCTCTACGGAGACAAAGAACATTTCCTTTACCAACGGCATTTCCGGAGAATTTACCCTCAAGCACAAAGAGTCGCTGGCCATCAGCGGCCTGCCTGCAGGGCTGACCTACAATGTCACAGAAACGGAAGCCAACAAAGAGGGCTACTCCACCACCACCACCGGAAATGGTCTGACCATTCCCGCTGGTACAACGGCAGAAGCCGCCTTTGAAAACTACCGTCATGCCGGCACTCCCCAGGAACGCATTACCATCACAGGCACCAAAACCTGGGTGGACAACAGCAACGCCGCCGGAATGCGGCCGGATTCCCTGGAACTGACCCTTTACCGCAGCATCAGCGGCGGCAAAGAGGTGGTTGTCAATGCTGTTCCCACCTGGGCCAAAAATGGAGATGTGTGGACCTACACCTACTCCGGCCTGCTCAAGCAGGACAGCAGCGGAAAGCCCTATATCTATCGGGTGGAAGAGACCGTTCCCGATGGCTATGCCGGACAGACCTCCGGTTTCCACTTCACCAACACCCTGATCACAGAATCCACTGCTCTCTCCGGGCAGAAATTCTGGGTGGGCGATGATCCTGCCGATCGTCCGGAAAGCATCACTGTGGTTCTGCTTGCCAATGGTGAAGAAGTGCGGCGGCTCACAGTAACCGCAGCAGACAACTGGCAATACCGCTTTGAGAACCTGCCCAAGACCGATGCACAAGGCAAGGAAATCTCTTACTCTGTGCAGGAAGAGACCGTTCCGGAAGGCTATCAGGTGCGTTACGACGGCCTGAACATCATCAACCAGAAGGACCATACGGATAAACCGCTGGGCGATCTGCGGGTCTCCAAGCAAGTTACCGGCGAGGGAGCCGATCCTGATCAACTCTTCTCCTTTACGGTGACGCTCAGCGATACCTCCATCAACGGCGTTTATGGTGAACTGACCTTTGTAAATGGTGTGGCCTCCTTTACCCTGCATCATGGCCAATCGGTCATCGCAGTGGGACTGCCGGCAGGCACCTCCTACACCGTAACCGAAGATATTCCTGATGGATTCACCTCTTCCGCCACCGGTCAGACGGGTCTTATCGTCCAGGACGCTGTGACAGAAGCAGCATTCATCAACACAGTCGTTCCTCCTGTGATTCCTCCGGTTACCCCTCCCGAAACACCTCCGGAGACACCGGACGATTCCAGCACACCCAACGATACGAACACGCCCGAAGATTCGGGAGGTCGTGTTGTCAAAACAGGCGATGAGTCCCACATGACTCTCTATGCATTCCTGACCGTTTTCTTTGCAGCTGGTCTGGCTGCAACGCTGGTTTCCGGCAAAAAAGGAAAGAAAAAAAGAGGATAAACTGCCTCTTTTCCCAGGCACAACAGGCCGTATTATCAAAAGGGATTAGAGCAGACCTTCACTCCCTTCTTTCCATCCGGAACCATCGCAAATGAGCAATAACAGCAAACGCACCGCGGCAGTATTGCCGCGGTGCGTTTGTCGTTTTACCTCTGTGCCGCTTTTTAAAGAGCATTGTAATCGATTTCCACCCGCTGGATCTCCTGGGAACCTGCCTCCTGATAAAAGACGGCACTTGTTGTATACCCCACGATGCTGGCCTTTTTCGGCACCATCCTGTTTTCCCGGTGCTCATCTGCGGCAATGTTATAGATCATGTGTACCCCTTCTCGGGTCTCATAAAACAGATCATCCCCATACAGAGCATGGATATAGTAGGCCGGACTTTCCTCCGATGTCCACAGCAGACGCTCCCCGCTTCCATCAGGCTGGGAGATACTGAGTTCACCCAGCTTGCGATACAAGGCATATTTCTGGGTGAGCATGG
>JAHZHY010000114.1:10165-18591 GCA_019420045.1 Clostridiales bacterium | reverse complement strand
ACAGCAATTCCTATATTGTGGATGTGGACTACGACGGGGTGGATGAAATTTTCCTCACCGCCTTCGACCGGGTGAGCAGCGCCATGGTGATGACAGGCTATGGTTTCCGCAATGGAGAATGCACCGAGATCTCCCAGACGCCCCTGTCCTCTGATGTGAAGAATGTGGTAAAGATCACAAAAAGTACCAAGCCCGGCCAGTGGGGCCTTTCCCTGTATGTGGACAGCCTGGCGGCCACCGGCGGCTATATCACCGACATCGTAGAGCTGCGCAGCGGTGTTCTGACCAATACCACCCTGGGCAGCGGCAGCAAGCGCAGCGCCGCCACCTGGCGCCCTGTGAACATCACCTGCCAGGATATCGACAACGACGGAATACCGGAAGTGCCGCTGGCGGATATGCTCCCCGGCTATACCGATCCGGAGGCGGCCGACACCTTGTGGAAGCTGCGCTGGACCCGGTTTGAAAACGGCGGCGCCAACGGAGTGGCGGTGGAGACCTTCCATGCTCCGGCGGAAGGATGGTATTTCCAGTGGCCGGAGACCTGGGCCAGCAATGTGAGTGCCCAGCGCAAAAGCGAGGCAGGAATCATCAAAACCACTTTCCTGGTGCCTGTGGAAGGGGCCGAAGAAGGATATCTGTTCCAGGGGACAGACAATGTACTGCTCCAGATCTGGGTGTTTACCGGAGATAACCGGCAGGAATATTTCGCCAGCAGCGGCATGGAGTGGCTGCACACCAGTGACAACGCCATTTACGGTTATTCTCTGCTGGAAAACAACTATCCCCAGTTGTCTCTCAGCGCAGATCAGGTGGCGCGGAGTTTTCATGCAATCACAAAGGAATGGGCTTCGGAGGTTTTCAGCTGATTATGAATAAAAAAGTATTGATTCTGGAAGACGAGGACAATATCCGCAGCTTTGTGGTCATCAATCTGAAGCGGGCCGGATATGAGACAGTGGAATTTGCCTTGGGAGAGGATGCAGTCACCTATGTGCGCACCCACAACGATGTGGATGTGGCCATTCTGGATGTGATGCTCCCGGACATCGACGGCTTCGAAGTCTGCCGCCGCATCCGGGGCAGCGGCAGCCGGATGGGCATTATCATGCTCACCGCCTTGTCCCAGGAAAACGACAAGATCAACGGCTTTATGACCGGGGCGGACGATTATGTGGGCAAGCCCTTTTCGGTGGTGGAGCTGGTGGCCCGGGTGGACGCGCTGTACCGCCGCCTGACCCAGGGCAGCTTCAATGCCGATGTGATCACTTCCGGACCGTTCTCTCTGAATCTTCGCTCCCGGGAGCTGATGAAAAACGGCCAGCGGATCGATCTGACCCAGGTGGAATATCTGCTGATGAAGAATTTCCTGGAAAACCGGGGGCGTGCCCTGGCACGGGACGAAATCATGAACGAGGTATGGGGCCGGGATTATCACGGAGATCTGAAAGTGGTGGATGTGAACATCCGCCGTCTGCGGCTGAAAATCGAAGACGATGCCGCAGCTCCCAAGTATATCGCCACCATCTGGGGATTCGGCTATAAATGGGAAGCCTAAACAGGAGTGCGGGAAAGAATGGCTGAGGGAATTAAAAAACAGGCGGGGGATGGCCCCATGAAAAAAGCGGCTCTTTGGTTGAGCCGGCATAAAATGAGTGGGATCAAGCGGCGGTGGATCGTCAACAACATGAGCATCGTCGTGCTTTTGCTTGCCATCATGTTTATCGCCGTGGGGGCGGCCACCACCAACTATTTTTACGATTCTCTCTATACCAGCCTGCAAAGCCGGGCCAATTCCAGTGCCAAAAACTTTTCTTCCTATATGAGCTCCACCTATGATGAGTTTTATGGCTATGCCCAACAGCAGATCACCGAATTCAGCGACAAAGACAAAATGGAAATGCAGGTGCTGGACAGCAATGGGCTGATCATCAGCTCCTCCACGGGACTCGTGGCAGGCACTGTGCCGGCCACCAACGATGTAAACCTGTGCATCGAGACGGGTGAGATGCAGTCCTTCACCGGCTATGACCCTTCCACAGAAGAGCGGATCATGGCGGTGACTGCCCCGGTGTTCCGGAAAAACAGCCAGGATCTCATCGGGGAAGTGCGCTTTGTCACATCCCTCAAACTTCTGGACCGGCAGGTTGGACAGATTTATCTGATGCTGGCCGGGGCCGCTTTGGCCGTGCTGCTTTTGCTTACAGTGACCAACCAGTTTTTCATCCATTCCATCGTCAATCCGGTGCTGAAAATCAACGAACTGGCCCAGAAGATTGCCCAGGGACAGTACGGCGCCCGGCTGGATATGGATTTCCGGGATGAAATGGGTGAGCTTTGCAACACCATCAACAATATGTCCACTGAGATCGCCCGGGTGGAAAAACTGAAAAACGACTTTATCTCCTCGGTGTCCCATGAGCTGCGCACCCCTCTCACCGCCATTGGCGGCTGGGCTGAGACGGTGGAAAACAATCTGGATGACAAAAACACCGTGGAGACCGGTCTGGACATCATCCGCAAGGAGACCACCCGTCTTTCCCGGATGGTGGAAGAACTGCTGGACTTTTCCCGGCTGGAAAGCGGCCGGATGAAACTTCAGACCGAAGTGCTGGACCTGCGGGGAGAAGTGTATGATGCCCTGTTTGTCTATAACGAGATGCTCCGGCAGGAGGGTATCGAAACCAGTTATCACGAGCCTTCTCAGCCGGTGTATGTCAGCGGCGACCGGAACCGGCTGCGCCAGGTATTCCTCAATATCATTGACAACGCCGCAAAATATGGCGTCAGCGGCGGCAAGGTGGAAATCTCCATCGGTGTGGAGGAGCAAAGCGCCGTGGTGCGCATCCGGGACTATGGCCAGGGCATTCCGGCCGATGAGCTGCCCTTGGTCAAGGAAAAATTCTTCAAGGGCAGCGCCCGCCAGAGAGGAGCCGGCATCGGTCTGGCCGTGTGCGATGAGATCGTGGCCATGCACGACGGCTCTCTGGATATCGACAGCATTTATGGGGAGGGCACCACGGTGAGCATCCGTCTGCCTCTGGCCCCGTCTATGGGAGGAACCGATGAAACAACAACCGAAGGAATTTAAAACCACCCTCGGCGGCCAAGCCCTCATTGAGGGCATTCTGATGCGCGGGCCTCGCAAGACCGCCATCGTGGTGCGCAAGCCCGATGGGGAGTTTGCTATAAAGGAAGAAGAGGTGGGCACCATCCGGAAAAATCCGATGCTGCGCCTGCCATTGATCCGGGGCGTTCTGGGATTTTGGGATTCCATGAAATACGGTATCAGCGCCCTGACCTATTCCGCCGAGTTTTTTGAAGAGGACGATTCCTCGCAGCAGCCGGGAAAGGTGGAAAGCTGGCTTCTCAAGAAATTCGGCAGCGAAAAGCTGGATAAAATTCTCATGGGCTTCGCCCTGGTCACCGGCATTGCTCTGCCTGTGGCTCTGTTTATTCTGCTGCCCACCCTGCTGGCGGGATTTCTCCCGGCCGGCTCTTCCAGCATTGTGCGCAATCTGCTGGAAGGCGTGGTGCGCATTCTGATTTTCCTGGCTTTTATCATTGTCACTTCCAAGCAGAGCGATATCAAGCGGACCTATATGTACCACGGGGCCGAACACAAAACCATCGCCTGCTATGAAAAGGGCTGGGAGCTGACGGTGGACAACATCCGCCGGTGCAGCCGGTTTCATCCCCGCTGTGGCACCAGCTTTTTGTTTGTGGTGATGATCATCAGCATTCTGGTCTTTTCGGTGTTCACCTGGCAGAGCCCCTGGGTGCGTATGGCCCTGCGGCTTTTGCTTCTGCCTTTGGTGGTGGGCATCAGCTATGAGATCAATCGGTGGGTGGGCCGTCATGATAACTGGCTTTCCATGGCTCTGCGGGCGCCGGGGCTGTTTTTGCAGCGCTTTACGACCAACGAGCCGGACGACAGCATGATGGAGGTGGCCATTGAGGCTATTCGGCGGGTCATTCCCGAAAATCAAGGAGAAGACAGGTGGTAATGGGATATGGTAGGTACCATTTCGGATGTATATTTGGACTTGCGCAATGAACTGCGTCATCACGGGGTCACCTCGGCCCCTTTGGAGGCCAAGGAACTGCTGGCTTTTGCCCTGGAGATTCCCCGGGAGGAATTCAACGAACGCAGCGGGAGTTACCTTTTTGACGAACAGCTGAAACGGCTGGAGGAGCTGAAAAGCCGCCGTCTGAAAGGAGAACCCCTGGCCCATATCATCGGGGAATGGGATTTTTATTCCCTCACTTTCGATCTGACTCCCGGCGTGCTCATCCCCCGGCCGGACACCGAGACGCTGGTGGATGCCGGTCTGGCCTTTTTCAGCCGCCGGGAACGGGGACGGATCTTGGATCTGTGCTGCGGCAGCGGCTGCGTGGGTATTGCTTTGCTGAAAAACCTGCCGGATACCATCAGCTGCGTTTTTGCCGACACCTCCGAGGAAGCCCTGGCGGTGACCAAGGAAAATCTGGTGCGCCACCGTCTGACTTTCCGGGGCCTGCCTGTGGCTCAGAATGCTTTGGAGCCCTGCGACCAGGCTCTGGGCAAATTCAATCTGATTGTCTCCAATCCGCCCTATATTCCCACAGGGGACATTCCAGGGCTGGATGTGAGCGTCAAGGATTATGAGCCTCACGAGGCTCTGGACGGCGGGGCCGATGGATTGGATTTCTATCGGGCCATTGCTGTGAATTTCAAAGACGCCCTGACTAAAAATGGTATGCTGGCCTTTGAATGCGGCATGGGCCAGGCTCCGCAGGTGGAGGAAATTTTGCGGGAAAACGGTTATGAAGATATCCGTATTCTCCGGGATTTCACCGGCGTGGAGCGGGTGGTCACCGGTGTGCGCACACCGCCGGAGAAAGCATAAAAAGCGAACAAATGTTGCATAATCTGATGCCAGGGTGTATACTGGTGTCACGATAGGGGGTTACGCTATGGATAAGAAAAAAGCATTGGAAACAGCCCTGGCGCAGATTGAAAAGGCCTACGGCAAAGGCTCGGTCATGCGCCTGGGAGAAAATACAGCCATGAATGTGGAAGCCATCTCCACCGGTTCCATCGCCCTGGATCTGGCTTTGGGGATCGGCGGTGTGCCCAGAGGGCGTATTGTGGAGATCTACGGGCCGGAATCTTCCGGTAAGACCACATTGGCCCTGCATGTGGCCGCAGCGGCCCAGAAAGATGGGGGCGAAGCCGCTTTCATCGATGCGGAACACGCTCTGGACCCGGTGTATGCCAAAGCCCTGGGCGTGGATGTGGACCGGCTGCTGGTCTCTCAGCCTGACACCGGTGAACAGGCATTGGAAATCACCGAGGCCCTGGTGCGCAGCGGTGCAGTGGATGTAGTAGTGGTGGACTCGGTGGCCGCTCTGGTGCCCCGGGCCGAAATCGAAGGGGAGATGGGCGACTCTTTTGTGGGTCTTCATGCCCGCCTCATGTCCCAGGCTTTGCGGAAGCTGGCCGGCGCCATCTCCAAATCCAACTGTGTGGTTATTTTCATCAACCAGCTGCGTGAAAAGGTGGGTGTGGTCTACGGCAATCCGGAAGTGACCACCGGCGGCCGGGCGCTGAAATTCTATTCCAGCGTGCGCATTGAGATCCGCCGGGCCGAGCACATTAAAAACGGCAGCACCAACATCGGCAGCCGTACCAAGGCCAAAGTGGTGAAGAACAAAATGGCACCTCCCTTCAAGGAGGCTCAGTTTGACATCATGTACGGCGAGGGCATCTCCAAGCTGGGTGAGATCCTTGATCTGGGCTGCGATCTGGGCGTGCTGCAAAAGAGCGGCGCTTGGTATTACCGGGGCGAGACCCGCCTGGGCCAGGGCCGGGATGCGGCCAAGCAGTATTTCCGGGACAATCCGGAAGAGGCCCAGCAGGTGGAAGAAGCCATCCGTCAGGCTCTGAAAGACAAACTGGCGGAAAACAACGCCCGGGGCGGAAAAGCGGCCGCCAAGGCTGCCACACCTCCGGCGCCCCCGGCTCCCCGGACTCCGGCGGCAGCCAAAGGCGGCGTGGAAGTGTTTGCCGATGATTTTGAGGATGACAAGGAATAACAGACAAAGGACGGTAGGGGCATGAACGAGCAGAACAAAGCGGTATTGGATTACGCCGCCCGGCTGCTGGCGCCTCGGGCCATGAGCGAAAAAATGCTGCGGGACAAACTGACTGCCAAGAACTTTCCACAGGAGGGCATCGATTATGCCGTGGAACGGCTGACAGAGCTGGGCGCCCTCAACGATGGAGAATATGCCCATATGGTGGCCCGGTATTATGTGGACCGGGGGTTTGGCCGGCAGAAGGTAGACCAGGAACTGCGCCGCCGGGGCATCAGCCAAGAGATCGCCCAGGAGATTTTGCCCGGTCTGGCCCCTTGCAGCCGTCAGGTGGTGGCCTATCTGGAAAAAACCATCCGGGGCCACTACACCGACAAACGGCTTTTGCGCAAAGCCGCCGCCGGGCTGTACCGGCGGGGTTTTTCCTGGGAGCAGATCAACACCGCCATCGATGTGTACTGCGATCCCCAGCTGAGGGAAGAGCAGGAAGAGCAGGAAACTGCCGCAGATAGGGAGGAATAGACTTTTGACCATAAAGATCCATATGAATTCCCTGGGGTGTGCCAAGAATCTGGTCAATTCCGAGCAGATGCTGGCGCTGCTGCGCCGGGAGGGAATGGAGATCGTGGAGGATCTCCGCAAGGCCGATGTGGCCATTGTCAACACCTGTGGATTTATCGACGAAGCCAAGCAGGAGGCTATCAACACCATTTTGGAAGAGGCCCGGCTGAAAGAAGAAGGGCAGCTGAAAGCCCTCATCGCCACCGGTTGTCTGGTGGAGCGGTATAAGGAGGAAATTCTCCAGGAGATGCCCGAGGTGGACGCCATCTGCGGCACCGGAAGCTATACCGACATCGTCCTGGCGGTGAAGGGGGCTCTGGCCGGACGCCGCCAGGCCTATCTGGGTCAAAGCGCCCAGGCGGCCCTGGAAGGAGACCGGCAGCTTCTCACAAAGCCTTATTCCGCTTTCCTGCGCATTGCCGAAGGGTGCAACAACCATTGCAGCTACTGCATCATTCCCGCTTTGCGGGGGCCTTTCCGCAGCCGTCCCATGGAGAACATCCTGGAGGAGGCCCGGTCCTTGGCGGAAAAAGGTGCCAAAGAGCTGCTGGTCATCGCCCAGGACACCACCCGCTATGGCACCGATCTCTATGGCAAGCGGATGCTGCCAGAGCTTCTGGACGGGCTTTGCCAGATCCCCGGGGTGGAATGGGTGCGTTTGCACTATCTCTATCCCGATGAGCTGGATGATGAACTGCTGGATGTGATGGAAAAGTACGAAAATGCCATTCCTTATTTCGATATTCCCATGCAGCATATCAGCGACCGGGTGCTTTCCGCCATGAACCGGCGGGGAGATGGGGCGCTGATCCGGGAGCGGGTGGAGACCATCCGCCGCCGGTTCCCCAAGGCCGTCATCCGCACCTCCCTCATTGTGGGCTTCCCGGGGGAGACCGAGGAGGAGTTTGACGAGCTGTACCGTTTCCTGGATGAATACAAGCTGGAGCGGGCCGGGGTCTTTGCCTATTCCCAGGAGGAAGGCACCGTGGCCGCCCGGATGGAAAACCAGATTCCCGAAGAGGAAAAACGCCGCCGCCAGGAGATCCTGGTGGAACTGCAGGATGCGGTGATGGACCAGTTCTCCCAGACTCTGGTGGGAACACAGCAGAAGGTGCTTTGCTGCGGCTATGACGCAGAGCATGAAATGTACTTTGGCCGCACTTATATGGATTCCCCTGATGTGGACGGCATCGTCTATTTCTATTCGGAAGAGCCGGTGGAAGAGGGGAGCTTTGTCACAGTGGAGATCGAAAACGGCGTTGGCGCCGAACTGTACGGCGAGATCGTCGGTTAAGGAGGAAATCTGCAAAAATGACTACAGCCAATAAGATCACCCTGATCCGGGTGGGGATGATTCCCTTTTTCATCTATTTTGCCTATCAGGGCACTCAGACCTGCGATATCATCGCTCTTTGCATCTTTTTGCTGGCCAGCATGACCGATGCGCTGGACGGCTATATCGCCCGGCATTACAATCAGATCACCGATTTCGGCAAATTTGTCGACCCTCTGGCCGATAAACTGTTGGTGTGCGCCGCGCTGCTGCTCTTTATCCAGCGGAGCGAGATGAACAGCGTGATGGTGTTCATCATCCTGGCACGGGAATTCATCATCACTTCCCTGCGCATCGTGGCCATCGGCAAGGGCCGTGTGCTGGCCGCTGCCTGGTCGGGCAAGGTGAAGACCACTTTGCAGATCGTGGGTACCGCCGCCATTTTCCTCACCGACATCCTGGGTTGGCCCATGATGGTGCAGACGGTGAGCGGTTGGGCTATGACCCTTATCAC
>JAHZHY010000114.1:6785-10146 GCA_019420045.1 Clostridiales bacterium | reverse complement strand
AGCGCAACTGGGATATCGTGGCCGACGGCGCCACATCTAAAAAATAACAGGAGGACCCTGCCATGGAACTGTATAACAGCCTCACCCGGAAAAAGGAAGAATTTGTGTCTCTGGAGCCGGGAAAGGTGAAGATGTATACCTGCGGCCCCACGGTGTATCACTATGCCCATATCGGCAACCTGCGCAGCTACATCATGGAAGATGTGCTGGAAAAATACCTTCGGTATCTGGGCTATGATGTAACCCGTGTGATGAACATCACCGATGTGGGACATCTGTCCAGCGATGCCGATACCGGCGAGGACAAAATGCTCAAGGGTGCCAAGCGGGAACACAAAACCGTTATGGAGATCGCCCGGTTTTATACCGATGCCTTTTTTGAAGACTGCCGCAAACTGAACATCAAGCGGCCCGATGTGGTGGAGCCTGCCACCAACTGCATCCCGGATTTTATCGAGATGATCCAGGGCCTTCTGGAAAAGGGCTTTGCCTATGAGGCCGGCGGCAATGTGTATTTCGACACCTCCAAACTGAAGGAATACTATGTGTTCAACAAACAGGATCAGGAAGACCTGGCCGTAGGCGTGCGGGACGGCGTGGAGGAAGACACAAACAAGCGGAACAAAACCGATTTTGTGCTGTGGTTCACCAAGTCCAAGTTTGAGGACCAGGAACTGAAGTGGGACAGCCCCTGGGGCGTGGGTTATCCCGGCTGGCACATTGAATGCTCCTGCATCAGCCGCCGGTATCTGGGAGATACTCTGGACATCCATGCGGGCGGCATTGACAACGCCTTTCCTCACCACACCAATGAGATCGCCCAGAGCGAAGCTTATTTCGGCCATAAATGGTGCAATTACTGGTTCCATGTTCATCATCTCAATACCACCAGCGGCAAGATGAGCAAGTCCAAAGGGGAGTTCCTTACCGTCTCCCTGCTGGAAAAACAGGGATATGATCCCCTGGTCTATCGCTTCTTCTGCCTCCAGTCCCATTACCGCAAGTCCCTGGTATTTTCCGATGAGGGAATGCAGAACGCCGCTCTGGCCTATCAGAAACTGCTGCAAAGAGTGGCGGCCCTCTCTCCCAAGGAAGGGGAAAAAGTGGACACAGAAGGGGCCAAGGCGCTGCAGGAGAACTTCCGCCGGGGTCTGGACAACGACCTCAACACCTCTTTGGCGGTCACTGCGGTGTACGATGTGCTGAAAGCGCCGGTGAACGACACCACCAAGCTGTGGCTTCTGGAGGATTTTGACCAGGTATTGTCTCTGGATCTGGTGGAAAAGGCCCGCCAGCTTTCCCAGCCGGAGGAGAGCGGTCTGGAAGAGGAAATCGAAAAACTGATCGCCCAGCGGCAGGAGGCCCGGAAGAACAAGGATTTTGCCACCGCTGACCGTATCCGGGACGAACTGAAGGCCCAGGGCATCTTGCTGGAAGACACTCCGCAAGGCGTCAAGTGGAGCCGTCAGAAATAATGTTTCTCTGGTAGGAAACCGGAAAAGACACACCAAAAAGCCGCAATGCGCATATCCTGCACCAAGGGGGGATGGATGTGGATTGCGGCTTTTATACCGTCAGTCTGCTTGTGGCCTTGGCCTGTATGGGTCTTGTGGCCTGGGTGGTGGAGTGGTATAGCTTTGTTTTGTTCCATCGTCTGGGGGAGAGACTACGGGTAGATATACATATTTCCCTGGAGGGTCTGACCTCTTGGGAGCAGGAAAAGATGCTTCTGTGGGCCAGAAGGCTGTGTGCCCTGCGTTTTCCCGGGGCCTGGAAGCAGGAAGAAGAAGGAGAGGAGGGAGTTTTCCTGGATGGAAGGGACAACAGAGCGGGAACTGGAAAAGATCCAGGGTGTGGTGGATACCCTGATTTATAAGAACGACGACAGCGGCTGGGCGGTGGCCCGGGTGGATCTGGGCATGGGAGAGGAGCTGGTGATCACCGGCGTCATGCCCTATCTGGGTGCAGGGGAGAGCATTGTGGCCTACGGCAACTATGTGACCCATCCGGAATACGGCCCTCAGTTTTCCGTCCTCTCCTATGAGCGGCTGCTGCCCTCCACCGCCCAGGGGATCTATGACTATCTGGCCTCCCGTACCGTCAAGGGCATCGGACCCAAAACCGCTATGGCCATTGTGGAAAAATTCGGGGAAGACACCTTTGATGTGCTGGCCAGTCAGCCGGAACTTTTGGAGACAGTGCGGGGCATCAGTCCGCGGAAAGCCCGGGAGATCCAGCAGAATTTTCTCCAACAGAATGCCATGCGGGCCCTTTTGCAGTTTTTCACCGAAAGCGGTCTGCCCATGTGGTGTGCCGCCGGGGTCTACAAGGTCTATGGAGCCTATGCAGAGCAGACTTTGCGGGAGGACCCCTATCTTTTGTGCCAGGAGCGGTTTGGTCTGGACTTTGGCCAGGTGGACGAGGCCGCCCGGCACATGGGCATGGACCCTTTGAGTCCGGTGCGGTTGCGGGCCGCGGTTTTGTATGAACTCACCTTCAATTTGCAAAGCGGCCACTGTTTTATCCCTCGGAAAAAACTGCTGGCAGCCACTGCATCCCTGTGCGGCGCAGGAGAAGAGGATGTGGAAGATCAGCTGGAGGAGCTGCTTCAGCGGCAGCAGGTGGTGGAAGAGGATATCCGGAGCCAGCCCATGGTCTATCTGGCTACCCTGTTCCGCCAGGAGAACACCGTGGCCCGGGAGGTGGTGCGGCTGCTGAGCATGCACCTGGAAGCGCCGCGGAATCTGGAAAAGATGATCGCCCGCACCGAGAAAGAACAGGGAATGGCCTATGCAGAAAAGCAGAAGGAGGCCATGGGTCTGTGCTTTCATGGGGCCTTATCCCTGATCACCGGCGGGCCGGGCACTGGCAAGACCACAGCGGTGCAGGGGCTTTTGTCCCTGTTGGATCAGAACGGCCTGACGGTCTTTCTCTGCGCCCCCACCGGCCGGGCGGCCAAGAAACTCAGCGAGGTGTGTCACCGGGAGGCCAAGACCCTGCACCGGATGCTGGAAGCGGCCTTTTCTCCGGAAGAAGGGGTCATGCGTTTCAAGCGGAACAAGGACAACCCTCTGCCAGCCGATGTGATCGTGGTGGACGAGGCCTCCATGCTGGACATTTCCCTCACCGCTTCTTTGCTGGAGGCCATGAAACCCCATACCCGGCTGGTGCTCATCGGGGATGCCGACCAGCTGCCGCCGGTGTGGGCAGGCAGCGTTTTCTCCGACTTGCTGGCTTGTGATTTTGTGCCCAAGGTCCATCTTACCGAGATTTTCCGTCAGGCTCAGAACAGCCAGATCGTCATGAATGCCCACCGGATCAACCGGGGAGAGATGCCGGAACTTCGTCTGACCCAAGGGGA
>JAHZHY010000114.1:0-6707 GCA_019420045.1 Clostridiales bacterium | reverse complement strand
CCGCCGCCTCAGCGCCGGAACAGGCGGTGGAGACGGTGGCCAGTCTGGTTTCTTCCCGTATCCCCGGGCATTTTGGGATTGATCCTCAGAATATCCAGGTGGTCTGCCCTACCCGGCAGCAGATGTGCGGCACGGTGTCCCTCAACCGGATCTTGCAGCAGCGGCTCAACCCGCCGGGAGAGGGCAAGGCGGAAGTGCGCCACGGCCCCTATGTGTTCCGCCTGGGGGATCGGGTGATGCAGGTGCGGAATAATTACGACATTCTGTAGCAGAGCGCCGCCACCGCCGAGGTAGGTGCCGGAGTGTTCAATGGAGATACCGGGATCATCACCTATATCGACCGTTCCGAACGGGTGATGGTGGTGCGCTTTGACGATCGGGAAGCGGCCTATTCTTTTGATGATCTGTATCAACTGGAACCGGCCTATGCCATCACTGCCCACAAGGCCCAGGGCAGCGAATACGAGGCGGTGATCGTGCCGGTGTTCCAGGCTCCTGTCCGGCTGCTCAACCGCAGCATTCTTTATACCGCCGTCACCCGGGCCAAGCGGCTGCTGGTGCTGGTGGGGAGGGCCAGTGTGGTGGAGCAGATGGTGGAGAGCAACCAGAAGAACCGCCGGTACAGTGCTCTCAAATACCGGCTGAGGAGCTATTATGAAGCCATGGATCTTGTTTGATTGGCTGTTTCCGCCCCGGTGTGCTATATGCGGACGCTTTCTTTGGGGAAAGGAAAAGGCGGCCCGGCTTTGTCCGGCTTGTGCCGGGCGGGAAACGCTGAAAGAGGGCTGGAAACAGGGAAAGCTTCCCTTTGTGGCAGGCTCGGTGTGCGTTTACCCTTATGAAGGGGATGTGCGCCGGGGTGTGCATCGGTTCAAATTCCGGGGTGCGGCTCAAAATGGAGAGATCTTCGGCGTGCTGCTGGCCAGCCGGGTACGGGAAACCGGTCTTTCGGAACAGATCGATCTGGTGTGCTATGTGCCCTGTCATAGGAAAGTCAAGCGGAAGCGGGGCTATGAGCAGGCCCAGAAGCTGGCCAAGCCATTGGCAAGGGAGCTGGGACTTCCTCTGGAACCGCTGCTGGAAAAACGGCGGAACACAAAGCCTATGTACCGGCTGAAAGCGGCTCAGCGGCGGGCCAATGTGCTGGGGGCCTTTGGCGTGGCGCCGGGAAAAGAGGCGCTTGTTCGCTCCCGGCGGGTGCTTGTGGTGGACGATGTGCTCACCACCGGCAGCACCTTGTCGGAATGTGCCCGGGTGCTGCGGGAGGCCGGAGCCAAGGAGGTGTATGGGGCAGCCTTTGCCCGCACCTTTGCCAAGCGGCCGGGGGAGAAAAACAGAAAAGTATGATGTTTTTTTGATATTGGTGCAGTGATTTGTTCATTTTTTTGGCGCAATGCGTCCCTTGTCTTCCATTTTAAGCGTTTTTTCCACAAAGAAATCAAAAGAATGTGTTGAAAACATGATTCTGGTTGGGTATAATAAAAAGAGCTATGGAAAGAACAAACCAATTGTGGTTTTGTGTGAAGATTTGGAAAAATGGGCGCCCAGACCCCACCCGGCAGCGGGGACGGGCCCTGAAAGCAGGCGGCCGGAGAAATGGAGCGGGAAAGATATGTCAGCAGGCGATATCGGAATTGATCTGGGTACGGCTTCCGTACTGGTTTATGTAAAAGGTAAGGGCATCGTTTTGTGCGAGCCTTCTGTTGTGGCGGTGGACAAATCCACCGGCAAAATTCTGGCCATCGGCGAGGATGCCCAGAAGATGCTGGGCCGTACACCGGGCAACATCATTGCTGTGCGTCCCCTGCGGGATGGCGTGATCTCCGATTATGAAATGACGGAGAAAATGATCAAGGAATTCATCCATAAGGTGTTGGGATTCCGTCTGTTCAAGCCCAATGTGGTCATCTGCGTGCCTTCCATCATCACCGAGGTGGAAGAGCGGGCCGTCATCGACGCCGGTACCCAGGCCGGCGCCCGGAAGGTCTACCTTATCGAGGAGCCTGTGGCTGCGGCCATTGGCGCCGGTATTGAGATCTCCAAGCCTGATGGCAATATGATCGTGGACATCGGCGGCGGTACCACCGATGTGGCCGTCATTTCCCTGGGCGGTATAGTGGAAAGCACTTCCATCAAGGTGGCTGGCGATAAGTTCGACGATGCCATCGTTAAATATGTGCGCCGCAAGCACAATGTGCTCATCGGTGAGCGCACAGCGGAAGAGCTGAAAATGACCATTGGCTGTGTCTATCCCCGGGAAGAGGAAGTGAGCATGGAGGTCAAGGGCCGTTGCCTGATGACCGGCCTGCCCCGGGTGTTCACTGTCACTTCCACTGAGCTGCTGGAGGCCTTTGAAGAGGTGTCCACCAAGATCGTGGAGGCGGTACATTTCGTGCTGGAGCGCACCGCTCCTGAGCTGGTGGGCGACATTGCCACAAACGGCATTGTCATGACCGGCGGCGGCAGCCTGATCTATGGCTTTGACAAGCTGATCGAATCCAAAACCGGCATTGCCACCCGTGTGGCCGATGATGCCATCTCCTGTGTGGCTCTGGGCACTGGCAAGACCCTGGACAATCTGTCGGTGATGCAGGACGGTACCATGAACCTGTCCTGGCGGCGGCAGATGATGTAAGAAAAACGGTACAAGGCCCGGTCCCTTCCCAGGGGCCGGGCCTTTGACATATGGGCGAAAAGGAGAAATGGATATGTTGGCCTATACTTATGTGGAACAGGGTCGGTTTGCCCTCCTGGAAAAACCCCGGCCCCATGTGCAGGAGCCGGAGGATGTGGTGGTGCGGGTGACTTTGGCCAGCATTTGCACCAGCGATCTGCACATCAAGCACGGTTCGGTGCCCAGGGCGGTGCCTGGGGTGACGGTGGGCCATGAAATGGTGGGCGTTGTGGAAGAAGTGGGGGAGAAGGTGCAGAAATTTGCTCCCGGCGACCGGGTGGCCGTCAATGTGGAAACCTTCTGCGGAAAATGCTTCTTCTGCCGCCAGGGGTATGTGAATAACTGTACCGATCCTCAGGGCGGCTGGGCTCTGGGCTGCCGCATCGATGGCGGCCAGGGGGAATATGTGCGGGTGCCCTATGGAGACCAAGGCCTCAGCCATATTCCTCAAGGGGTGTCCGATGAGCAGGCATTACTGGCGGGAGATCTGCTGGCCACCGGTTATTGGGCTGCCGATATCGCGGGGATCGAACCAGGGGAGTCGGTACTCATCATCGGCGCGGGTCCCACCGGGCTGTGCACTCTGCAATGCGTGCTGCTGCATCAGCCAGGAGTGGTGATGGTGTGCGAAAAAGATCCCCAGCGGCGAAAGTTTGTGGAAGAGTACTATCCCCAGGTACTCACTGTGGCGCCGGAGGAGGCCGAGAAATTTGTGAAGGCCCATACTCCCCACGGCGGCGCCGGACGGGTGCTGGAAGTGGCCGGGACAGAGGACAGCTTCCAGCTGGCCTGGAAATGTGCTCGTCCCAATGGCGTGGTGACGGTGGTGGCGCTGTATGACGCCTCTCAGGTACTGCCCCTGCCGGAGATGTACGGCAAAAACCTCACTTTTTAGACCGGTGGAGTGGATGGCTGCCATGTGGACGACATTCTTCAGCTGATCGCAGAGGGCAAGCTGGATACCCGGCCGTTGATCACCCACACTTTTCCTTTGCGGGAGATCCAGAAGGCCTACGAGGTGTTTGAAAAAAGGGAAGACGGGGTCATTAAAGTGGCCATCCAAATGGAGGAATGACTATGTTTCAGGATAAAGTAGCCGTGGTCACCGGTGGCGCCCAAGGTATCGGCCGGTGCATTTGTGAGGAATTTGCAAAGCAGGGGGCCAAGGTCTGCACCATTGATCTGCTGGAAAATGACTTTTTCCAGGGGGATGTGGGAAAAAAGGAAGATCTGGAGCGGTTCGCTCAAAAGATCATTCAAACCTATGGCCGGGTGGATTTTCTGGTAAACAATGCAAAACCCTTGTTCCTGGGCATTGATACCTGCACCTGGGAACAATTCAACCAGGCCCTTCAGGTGGGGGTGGCGGCGCCTTTTTATTTGACCCAGCTGCTGCTTCCCTATTTTGGAGAGGGAGCCAGTATTGTGAACATTTCTTCCAGCCGGGATCGGATGAGCCAGCCTTTCACCGAAAGTTATACCGCTGCCAAAGGGGGAATTGCCGCCCTCACCCATGCCCTGGCGGTGAGCCTGCGGGACAAAGCCCGGGTCAACTCCATCTCCCCTGGCTGGATCGACACCACCGGCTCCCGGTTCTCCGGTGCCGATGAGACGCAGCACCCTGCGGGACGGGTGGGAACTCCCCAGGATATCGCCCAGATGGTGCTCTTCCTTTGCTCGGATAAGGCCGGGTTCATTACAGGAGAAAATATCTGCATCGATGGCGGCATGACCCATCAGATGATCTACCACGACGACTGCGGCTGGCGTTTCCATGGCTGATATTCAGGAGTTTCAGAAAAGGTTCGGTCTTTCTCTCAATCCCCAGCAGCAGGCGGCAGTGGAGAGTGTGGAAGGCCCTGTGCTGCTGCTGGCCGTGCCGGGCAGCGGCAAAACCACCGTGCTGGTCAGCCGGGTGGGGTATATGGTCTATGCAAAGCAGATCCCACCGGAGCAGATTCTCACTGTTACCTATACCGTCTCTGCCGCCAGGGATATGAAAGCCCGCTTTTGCCGCAGCTTTGGGCAGGAGATGGGAAACCGGCTGGAGTTTCGCACCATCAACGGCCTGTGCAGCCGGGTGATCCGCACCTATGAACGGCTGCTTGGTCGGCAGGCTTTTTCTTTGCTGGAGGACACCGGGGCCCAGGGGGCCCTTTTGGGAGAACTGTGCCGCAGGCAGCAAAAGGAATTTGTGCCGGAAAGCACCGTCAAGGCCCTTCAGACCGCCATTACCTACGCCAAGAACCAGATGCTCACCCGGGATGAACTGGAAACGGTGGAGGTGGAGGGGGTGGATTTTCCCGCCCTGTTTCAGGCTTACGATCAAACCCTCCGTCAGCGCCAGCAGATGGACTACGATGATCAGATGGTCTATGCCCGCCAGATCCTGCTGCGCTATCCCGAGGTTTTGGCCCGTTTTCAGAAGAGATACCGGTATCTTTCAGTGGATGAGGCCCAGGATACTTCCAAGATCCAGCATGCCATTCTGGATCTTCTGGCCGGGAAGGAGAAAAACATCTTTTTAGTGGGAGATGAGGACCAGAGTATTTATGGTTTCCGGGCGGCCTATCCCCAGGCTTTGACCCAGTTTCCCAAACGATATCAAGGGGCCAAGGTGCTTTATCTGGAAAAGAACTACCGTTCCACTCCGCAGATCGTGGAGACCGCCCAAAACTTCATCCAAAAGAACCGGGACCGATACCCCAAGCATATGGAAGCGGTGCGTCCAGCGGGACTGGCAGTGGAAAGTATTTCTCTAGCCAATCGAAGGGCTCAATATTCCTATCTGATGCAGGTGGCCCAGGACTGCCAGGAAGAGACAGCGGTGCTTTACCGGGACAATGAAAGCGCCTTGCCTCTTATCGACCTGCTGGCACGGAAGGGGATTCCCTATCGGTGTCGCCAGGTGGACAGCGCCTTTTTCACCAGCCGGGTGGTGCGGGATATCAGCAATATCATCCGTTTTGCCCAGGACCCCCAGTCTCCTGCTTTGTTTTTGGATATCTATTATAAATTGGGAGCGGGTATCCGAAAAAAAGACGCTGAGAAAGCAGCAGCGCACAAGGGAAAGAACACCATTCTGGAGCGGCTGGCGGAAAATCCTCAGGCTTCGTCCTTCACCCGGCGCCAGTGCCGGGCATTGCAAACCCATCTGGATCATATGCTGTTGGAGCCAGGGGACAAAGCGGTTTACCGCATTGTCCGGTTCATGGGATATGGGGAATATTTGCAGCGCCAGGGCATGGAGCCGGGAAAAGCACAGATTTTGGAGTCCCTGGGGGCCATGGAAAAAAGCCCTATGGATCTGCTGCGGCGTCTGGGAGAGCTGGAGGATCTGGTGCGGCAAGGGGGAGAGCAGGATTGTCCCTTTGTGCTTTCCACCGTTCATTCCAGCAAAGGACTGGAATATGACCGGGTGATTCTGATGGATGTGGCCGATGGCATTTTCCCTCGGACAGGTCAGCCGGAACCGGGAGACGAAGAGGCATGGAAAACCTGGGAAGAGGAGCGGCGGCTGTTTTATGTGGCGATGACCCGAGCCAAGGACCGGCTTCAGGTGTTTCGTTTTCGACATCCGGAGATGGAGTCCACATTCAGTCAGGAGATCTTTCCGATCAAAAAGCCTTCCCGAGCTCCTGCTGCTCTCCGGCCAACGGTGAGCAAAAAGCCGGGTACGCTGGCCCAGCGCCCCGCGGCTCTGGAAAAAAAGCCGCCGGTTTTGCCTGCTGGAGCAGAGCAATATTATGTAAAAGGGGCGGTTTTGAGCCACCGGCGCTTTGGGCCGGGAGTCATTGCCAAACGCCAGGGAGACCTGGTCACCGTGGCCTTTCTGGATGGCAGCCAGCGGACATTTTCTCTGGCCGCCACGCTGGGACTGGGACAATTTACACCGGAAAAATAAAAAACGCCTGAAAAGGCGTTTCAGTCTGGGGGAAAACGAATCTGGACAGAGGGGCCGTTTGCCCTTACCATTATCAATCTGCAAAAAGCCGCGACCTGTGCGTGGCTTTTTGCACTTATCAAGGGGCAA
>JAHZHY010000113.1 GCA_019420045.1 Clostridiales bacterium | reverse complement strand
CAACCCTATTGGAAAGAAAAAATCATCCACACCCCCTGTGCAAAGCCTCATCCCTTGAAGCCCAAGCCTCCGGGGAAACTTTCCACAAATCCACAGGCCCTACGACTGTTACTATAAAAATGAATAACAGATAAGAACTGAAAGGAGCCCGCAATATGAAGTTTACCTGTGAAAAAGCGGTGCTGAACGAAGCCATTTCCATCTGCATTCACGCCGTAGCCACAAAAAGCACCATCACTGTTTTGGAAGGCCTACTGATTACAGCGGAAGATGAACTCACCCTTTGCGGCTACAATTTCAAAACAGGCATCAAAAAAACATTCCCCGCTGAAATCAGCGAAAAGGGAAGCATTGTGCTCAACGCCAAAATTTTCAGCGACATCGTCCGCAAACTGCCGGACGATATGGTGGAAATCGTCTGCGACGATCATTACATGACCACCATCCGCTGCGGCATGAGCGAATTCAACCTGATTGGCGCTTCCCCCGCCGAATTTCCGGAACTTCCCAATGTAGAAAAAAATCAGGGTATCAAGCTATCCTGCAAACTGCTGCGCAGCATGATCGATCACACTGTTTTCGCCGTGTCCGACAACGAAAACAAACCCATCCACACCGGCTCCCTCTTTGAAATCACCGGAAACCAGCTGACTGTAGTATCGGTGGATGGCTACCGGCTGGCCATGAGCCAGGAAGAAGTGGAAAACGGCAAGACAGAAAACCTTTCCTTCGTAGTTCCCGGGGAAACACTGAAAGAAATCAGCCGGATCATTCCCGACAGCGAAGACAAAGCGGTTCACATCTATCCCGAGAAAAAACACGCTCTCTTCGAAGTGGAAGGCACATTGGTGACCACCCGGCTTCTGGAAGGGGAATTTCTCAACTACCGCAATGCCATCCCCAACGACTGCACCACAAAATTGGAAATCAATGTAAAGAACATCATCGACTGCGTGGAACGGGTAAGCCTGATCATCTCCGAACGGCTGAAAAATCCCATCCGCTGCTGTTTTGAAGGCAATAGCCTGAAAATTTCCTGCGTCACATCCCTGGGGCGGGCTTACGATGAATGCACCATCGAAAATTGCCCGGAAAAAATCGAGATCGGTTTCAATAACCGGTATCTGCTGGACGCTCTGCGGGCCTGTCCCGAAGAAAAAGTAGTGCTGGAACTGAAAAGCAGCCTGTCCCCCTGCGTCATCCGGCCGGTGGAAGGAACCAAATTCCTTTATATGGTACTGCCTGTGCGGCTGAAAGCTGACGCTTAACACAAAAAACGTCGTTCCTTTTCACAAGGGAGGAGCTTATGGAAACCATCAAAATTCCCATCAAGACCCCATTTATCAAACTGGACAGCCTGCTGAAATTTGCCAACTTATGCCAAAGCGGCGGAGAGGCCAAAGAGCGCATCCAGGGGGGCGAAGTGCAGGTCAACGGGGAAGTCTGCCTGGCCCGGGGTAAGAAATGTATCCCCGGCGACAAAATTTTGTTCGAAAACACTGAGGTGGAGATCACTTCATGCAACTAGAGACCATTCGCCTGAGCCATTTTCGCAACTACCAGAATACTTCCCTTTCTTTTCCGGAAGGGGTCACCATCCTGGCGGGAGAAAATGCCCAGGGAAAAACCAACCTGCTGGAGGCCATCTTTCTTCTCACCGGCGGCCGGTCCTGGCGGGCGGGAAAAAGGGGAGATCTGATCTCCTTTCACCAAAACCAGGCGCGGATCCAGGCCAAGGTCTTTTCCCGGCAGCGGGAATTTTCCATGGAGCTGACTTTGCCTCGCACAGGGAAGCTGCAAAGCACCGTCAATGGTGTCAAGCAAAAACGGCAGAGCGATCTGTCGGAGGTCTTTCGCTGTGTGCTCTTTTCCCCGGAAGATCTATACCTGATCCGGGAAGGCCCGGCGGCCAGAAGACGGTTTCTGGACACCGCTTTATGCCAGCTGCGTCCCCGGTATGCCCTGGCTTTGGGAGAATACAACAAACTGCTGGAGCACAAGGCCAAAATTCTGCGGATGCAGGAGGAAAACCCCTCTCTTCTGGCGGTTTTGCCCGATTTTACCCGGCGCATGGCCAAATGCGGGGCAGCCGTCATCCGTTACCGGGCTTTTTTCGCCGAAAAACTGGCCCGGGAGGCCTACCAGATCCAGCAGACCATTTCCGGCTGCGGAGAGGAGCTTTTGGCTGAGTATCAGACGGTGTCCACAGTGAAAGATCCCAAAGCTTCGGAAGAAACCATTGAAGGCTGGCTTTTGGAGCATGCCGAAAGCCATGAAAAAGCGGAACTGGCCGCATGCCAATGCCTGACCGGTCCCCACAAGGACGATTTGCTGCTGAGTGTCAATGGCTCGGCGGCCCGGGGCTTTGCCAGCCAGGGACAGACCCGCACTGCCGCTTTGGCGCTGAAATTCGCCGAGCGGGAAATTTTCAAAGACGATCAGGGGGAATACCCGGTGATGCTGCTGGATGATGTGCTCAGCGAACTGGATTCCCGGAGACAGGAATATCTCATCGGAAAGACCGGCGGCGGACAGGTGATCATCACTTGCTGCGAGCGCACCCAGCGGCTGCGTCAGCTGCAAGGGGCGGCCTTTTTGGTGGAGGGGGGAACCATCGCCCCCTTGAATCAGTGAGGAATGGACTATGTATCTGCATTTGGGACGGGATATTGTGGTATCCCGGCGGACCATCGTGGGCATTTTTGACTTCGATACCGCCACATACGGCAAGCGCACCCGGGAATTTCTCACAAAAGCACAGAAGGAGGGGCGGGTGGTCACCGTCAGCGATGAGCTGCCCAAAAGCGCCGTGGTTTGCGAAGAGGATGGCCAAACGGTGGTCTATATCTCCCAGATTTCCTCTCAGACCCTGCTGAAGCGGGCCAATGGCCAACCGCTGCCGGAAAATCTGTTGTCTTTTTGATCAAATAGGAAACAAGCGATCCGCCCTGCGGACTTTTGAGCCGCGGCGGCAATTTCCATAGAACGCGAGGAAGAAGCAATGACTGATATCCAAAAAGTTGAAACCACTTATGACGAAAGTCAGATACAGGTGCTGGAAGGCCTGGAAGCGGTGCGGAAACGGCCGGGAATGTACATCGGCTCCACATCCCAGAGAGGACTGCATCACCTGGTTTATGAAATCGTGGACAACGCCATCGACGAGGCGCTGGCCGGTTACTGCACCCATATCGAAGTGACCATTGAAAAGGACAATGTGATCTCCGTGCGGGACAACGGCCGTGGCATTCCGGTGGGGATTCACCATAAAATGGGCATTTCCACGGTGGAAGTGGTGTATACCATCCTCCATGCCGGCGGCAAATTCGGCGACGGCGGCTATAAGGTTTCCGGCGGCCTTCACGGTGTGGGCGCCAGCGTGGTCAACGCCCTGTCCCAGTGGCTGACGGTGGATGTATATCTGGACGGCCATGTGCATTCCATCCGCTTTAACCGGGGCGTGCCCGAAAGCCCGCTGCACATCACCGGCGATACCAATGAACGGGGTACCTTTGTGCGCTTCAAGGCCGATGACACCATCTTTGAGACGGTGGAATACGATTACGATGTGCTGCTCAACCGGCTGCGGGAGCAGGCCTTCCTCAACGCCGGTGTCACCATCAAATTCACCGATCAGCGGGATGATGAAAACATCCGGATCAATGAGATGTGCTATCAGGGAGGCATCCGGGAATTTGTGGAGCATCTGAACCGGAATAAGACTCCGCTCCATCCGGAAGTGATCTATCTGTCCGCTCAGAAAGAGGACAACATGGCAGAAGTGGCCATGCAGTATAACGACAGTTATAACGAAAATATCCTCTCTTTTGCCAACGACATCAACACCACCGAGGGCG
>JAHZHY010000112.1 GCA_019420045.1 Clostridiales bacterium | reverse complement strand
TGAGACCGGTTTCAGATCGGCGCTCACCCGGGTGATCAACGATTACGCCCACAAGTATAAATTCCTCAAGGAAGACGACAAAAACCTCTCCGGCGATGACACCCGGGAGGGTCTGACCTGTGTCATCAGCGTCAAGCTCACCGAGGCCCAGTTCGAAGGCCAGACCAAAACCAAGCTGGGCAATTCCGAGATGCGGAGCCTGGTGGATGGAGCGGTTTATGAGGCTCTGTCAGCCTATCTGGAAGAGAACCCCCAGACTGCCAAGACCATCATCGACAAATGCCTCACTGCGGCCCGGGCCAGAGAAGCGGCCCGGAAGGCCAGAGAGGCCACACGCCGGAAAAGTGCTTTGGAAAGCGCCTCTTTGCCGGGCAAGCTGGCCGACTGCCAGGAAAAAGATCCCACTTATACTGAAATCTACATCGTGGAGGGCGACAGCGCCGGTGGCTCGGCCAAAAATGGCCGGGACCGGCGGTATCAGGCCATCCTGCCCTTGTGGGGCAAGATGCTCAATGTGGAAAAGGCCCGTCTGGACAAGGTGTACGGCAATGAAAAGCTGATGCCCATGGTCACCGCCTTTGGCGCCGGTATTGGAGATGAGTTCGATATTTCCAAGCTCCGCTATGGAAAAATCATCCTGATGGCCGATGCCGATGTGGACGGCAGCCATATCCGCACCCTGCTGC
>JAHZHY010000111.1:314-2600 GCA_019420045.1 Clostridiales bacterium | reverse complement strand
GGTGAGGGGCGGAAAAGTCAGCCGGATGGCCTTGCCGTCGTTCTGAGGTGTGATGCCGATGTCGGAAGCCAGAATGGCCTTCTCAATGCCCTTGAGCACCGAGGAGTCATAGGGCTGGATCAGCAGGCTGTGGGGATCGGGGGACGAGATGTTCCCCACCTGCTGCACCGGAGTGGCAACGCCGTAATAATCCACGGTCACTTTGTCCAGCACAGCGGCGCTGGGGCGGCCTGTGCGGATGGTGGTGAATTCGTGCTTGAGCACATCCACCGTCTTCTGCATTTTGTCCTGATACGCTTGATACTGATTGCTCATTTTTTATTCCTCCCCTATCACCGAGCCAATATGCTCGCCTTTTAACACTTTCAGAATATTTTCAGGGTCCTTGATGGCAAAAACCAACACCGGGATGTTGTTGTCCATGGAAAGGGATGTGGCGGTGGAGTCCATCACCTGGAGCCGGTTTTTCAGCACATCGGTGTACTTGATGGATTCGATCTTCTTGGCCTGCGGATTCTTGGCCGGGTCAGAGTCATAGATGCCGTCGATGTTCTTGGCCAGCAAGATGGCGTCGGCGTTGATTTCGGCGGCACGGAGAGCCGCTGCGGTATCGGTGGAGAAGAAGGGATTGCCTGTGCCGCAGGCAAAGATGACCACTCTTCCCTTTTCCAGATGCCGGATGGCTTTCAGCCGGATATAGGGCTCGGCGATCTTGTTCATATCGATGCCGGTCTGCACCCGCACCACGACGCCCTGCTTTTCCAGCACATCGGCAAAGGCCAGGGCATTGATGGTGGTTGCCAGCATACCCATGTGATCGGCCCGGGTGCGTTCCATATCCTTGCCGTCCTTGAGGCCCCGCCAGAAGTTGCCGCCGCCTACCACGATGCCGATCTGCACGCCCATGTCAATGCACTCCCGCACCACTTTGGCGATGGATTCCAGCACATCAAAATTGATGCCCCGATGGCCTTCGGCGTCCCCGGCCAGGGCTTCGCCGCTGACCTTGAGAAGCACGCGTTTGTATTTCAGTGTTTCCATACTATCCCCCGCTTTTGATTTTCTTCTATTTTAAACTATTTCCGTCATTTTGAAAAGCCGTTTTCCCGTTATTTTTGGTTTATTTACAATCGCCCCTGTTTCCCCCGCTTCCATAGGTATGTTTCCTCTCCCTTGTCTCATGCTTTGTTTGATTACCCAGCAAACACAACCGGCAAAGGCAAAGAGAGGAACGGGTCCAGCGTCACGCTGGGTCCGGTGGCCGGACCTGTTGAACAATTCTTTATTTTATGGTATGGTGACGGAGAAAACACCACAAAGGGAGGTTTGACCCCATGGAGTTTATTCCCATTGACAAAGAGACCTGGCCCCGGCGGGAATATTTCGACCACTATTTTTCCGCTGTGCCCTGTTTTTACAGCATGACCACCGCCCTGGACATCACCCGTCTGCGCCAGGAAAAGGTGCGGCTGTATCCGGCCCTGCTCTATCTCCTCACCCAGACGGTGAACCGGCACATCCCCTTCCGCACTGCCATCCGCAACGGCCAGCTGGGCTATTTTGACCGTATGGAACCCAGCTACACCGTTTTCTCCAAGGAGACCGAGACCTTTTCCTCCATCTGGACCTTATGCCAGGGGGATTACGCCACCTTCCTTGCCGATTATGAGCGGGATGTGGCGGCCTATGCCCCTTCGGGGAAATTCAGCCCCAAGCCCAATCCCCCGGAAAACCTGTTCAATGTGTCCATGATCCCCTGGGCCCGGTTTGAGGGCTTCCACCTGGATCTGCCCCGGGGCGGTGAGTATCTGCTGCCCATCTTCACCCTGGGCCAGTTCTACGAAAAAGATGGCCGCTGGTTCATCCCCCTGGCCTCCCAGGTGCACCACGCCGTCTGTGACGGGTTCCATCTGTGCCGCTTCCTGGATGACCTCCAAGCCCAGTGCCAGCGTGCCGCTGGACCCGTTCCTGTCTCCGGTGGGGATGCGCTGTTTGCCTGATTGCTCTGGCGCTGGCGAGCCAACACCCGGCGGCGTGCCGCCGCTGGCAAAACTTTCTTTGCCCGGGCAAACACAACCGACAAAGGCAAAGAGAGGAATGGCAGCGGGGCCACCCCGCCGCTGCCGCGCTAGGCAACAGAACGAAAGCCGGTTGGGGTTGCCTGGCTTTGCAATCCCCCCTGCATGGCTTTGCCATGCTGTCCCCCCTTTGCACAAGGGGGGCTGCGGCGAGCCGCCGCTGGCAAAACTTTCTTTGCCCGGGCAAACACAACCGACAAAGGCAAAG
>JAHZHY010000111.1:0-214 GCA_019420045.1 Clostridiales bacterium | reverse complement strand
AAAGTTATGGGTCCAGCGTCACGCTGGCCCCGCCTGGGGCGCGAAAAAGGTCGGGGGTCCGGTGGCCGGACGGCCAGGCGGTGCTCCCGCACCAAATAGCACAACAAAACCAGACAGCAAAAAAGCTCTCCTGCACAGCAGGAGAGCTTTTTTCTTTGCAGGTGAATTATACTATCAAGTGCAACAATTTAGGGAAATAAAAAGAAGTTCATAC
>JAHZHY010000110.1:9221-13491 GCA_019420045.1 Clostridiales bacterium | reverse complement strand
AGGGCAGCACCACATCGCACAGAACAGCGTTCTGCTGGATCAGCTGCTGCATTTCAGGCACACCGGCATATTTCTCGGCGTAGCTCTTCAGCTGATCGGGGGAGAAGGTCTCCCGGATGGCAGAAGCCAGCTTCCGGTCCTCTTCGTCGAACTGAGGAGCGCCCACTTCGGTGAGAGCTTGGTACATCAGTTTGGTGAGAGAGGGGTTGGGGATGTAGTCGCTCAGACCTTCGTGGATCTGGATCTCCAGCTGGGTGCCGGTCATCAGAGCAGCGCCACGGGCCACATCGCACACCCGCTCATAGATCTCCATCATCTGGTGCACCCGGGGAGCGCGGATGAAATAATGGACGGCGGCGTGATCCTGCACCACATTGGGGGCGATGCCGCCCACATCCACATAGGCGTAGTGGACCCGGGCTTCGGGGATGATGTGCTCACGCAGATAGTTGACGCCCATGCTCATCAGCTCGCAGGCGTCCAGAGCGGAACGGCCCAGGAAGGGGGTGGAGGCGGCGTGGGAAGTGCGGCCCTTGAAGCGGAAGAAGACACTGAGGTTGGCCAGACTGCTGCACAGCCACACATTGTTGGTAGTGCCGGGATGCCAGGTAAAGCAGGCGTCCACATCGTCAAACAGACCATCCCGGGCCATGAAGGCTTTGGCGCTGCCGTATTCCTCGCCGGGGCAGCCATAATAGCGGACTGTGCCCGAAAGGTGATTTTTCTCCATGAACTCTTTGGCGGCCCAGGCGGCGGCCAGAGCAGCGGTGCCCAGGCAGTTGTGGCCGCAGCCATGGCCATAGGCCCCGGGGGAGAGCTCGTCTTTCACCGGGCAGGCGGCCTTCTGGCTCAGGCCGGGGAGAGCATCGTATTCGCCCAGATAGGCGATCACTGGTTTGCCGCTGCCCCAGGATGCCACAAAGGCAGTGGGAATGCCGGAAAGGCCGGTTTCCACCGAAAAGCCCAGTTCACGGGCGGCCTTTTCCAGACATTCCGCCGACTGGTATTCTTTCATGCCTGCTTCGGCATAGCCCCAGACTTCATCGCTGACAGCGTTGAAAAACTGCTGTTTTTCCTCGATGGCCTGGCAGACGAACTCTTTTTTGTTCATGTTGGATCGCTCCTTTATTATAGTATATGAAAAAGAAATGAGTAAGCCGGTCAATAAACCAAATGGAGCAAACGGGGGTTCATGGGCACATCGGTGTCCCGCAGGCGGCGGGCGATGCGCAGAGCCGCTTCCTTGTGGTTTTCCAGGTTCTGATTCAGCACAAAGCTGCGGGTGGCCGTATCAAAGATATAGCTTTCCTCGGTGCCGTCCTGGCCAGGGATGGCTTCGGCCAGGCGGAAATCCTCCCAAGGCATATAGTGGGAAGCGATGCCGTCGCAGAAAATAACACCTTTTTCCCCCAATTCAAAGAAGGAGCGGCGGCACACGCCCAGCAGGCGGAAATAGTAAGAGAAGAAATAAAGCAACACGAAGAGGGCCATGGCGCAAAAAAGAGTTCCCGCCCAGTTGAACAGAGAGAAATCCTGCAAAGTGGCCCGCAGCATATGGATCAGCAGGGGAAGGACGCAAAGGGCGCCGATCCCGTATAAAGGCCCGGGTGAAATGATAGCGTTTCCCATCTCCGGGAAAGGGAGTGGAAGGGGGCTGGACATAGGGGGAAAAGGGACCATCGGTGCCGTGGTAAGTCCGGCAGATGGGGCAATAATAAGCAGTTTCAGCCTGAGGATCGCCCAGGTTGAGATAGGGGAACGCATCGGTTCCCTGAGGCTTTAAACAAACTGCCAAACGGCTGCCGCACTGAGGGCAGGCTCTGTCCCGAAAAAGAATATCATTTTTTTCAGCCATTTGCCGCAGTTTATCCCGATTTTTTGCCGCCATGAAAAACCCTCCCTTTTTGTAAAATGCTCAATGATATTGTAGCAGAAGGGGCGGTCTGTGGCAAGAAGCGGAGAAAGAAGAAAAACTTGCAGCAAAAAAGATAAAAGTGGCAAAAAACAAAAATTTTTAGAACAGATTGGTGCATAAAACCGGTTTTTGCAAAAAGAAAAGGTATAATGGCCCCAAGGTGTTTCGGGAGTGCGTGTTCCGGGACGCCAAATACATCTTAACAAGGGGAGTACCTATGAAAAAACAAGTATTGTCTTTGGTCGTCAGTGCTGCCATGATGGCGTCGATGATGCCCAAACCGGTTTTTGCTACAGATAAGGCCATTACATTTCCCGATATGCCCAACGACTGGTCCACACAGGCGCTGCAGAACGCCATCAACAATGGGCTGCTCAATGGCATCGATGGTAAAATCGCCGCAGGTGAGAATCTGACCCGGGCGCAGATGGCCGCCATTGTCACCCGTGCTTTCGGCACCAATGGCAAGGCCGATATTTCCTCTTTCGGCGATGTGAATGCCGGCGACTGGTTTTACGATGCCATGGCATCATCCGTTCTCATGGGGGCGATCCAGGGCGATGGCGTAAACCTGAACCCCAATGCGGACATCACCCGGCAGGAAGCTTTCACTATCCTGGCCCGACTGTTCACTCTCAGCGGCGGGGATCAGAGTGTGCTCGGCAACTATACCGACGGGGAGCAGGTGGCCGATTGGGCCAAGGACGCCATGGCTTCCATGGTAGCCGCCGGTTATGTGCAGGGTTTTGATAATAAGTTGAGCCCTCAGAGCAGCATCACCCGTGCGGAATTTGCCCAGATGATGGACAACATGGTCAAGACCTATTTTGCCGACAGCCAGCTGAATGTGAACGCGGATGGCAATGCGGTGCTGAACAAGGCCGGTACTCTGGAAGGTGCCACCATTTCCGGTGATCTGATCATCGGCGACGGCGCGGCCGAAGGCGATGTGGCGCTGAAGGATGTGACCGTTTCCGGCCGCCTGCTGGTTCGGGGCGGCGGTACAAACACTGTAACACTGGAAGGCAATACCACAGTGAGTGATGTCACAGTCAACAAGCCCACCGGTGCTGTGCGCGTGGAGAACACCACGAACAAAGCGGTGAATGTGAATGCAGTCAGCGACAATGTGGTGCTCACCGGTGAATTTGACCAGGTCAATGCCAGCGCTTCTCAGGGAACCATTACCCTGAACGATGCCCAGGTGGCTGCCATGAATGTGGCTGGCGACAGTGCCAAAGTGGTTGTGGAGAATGGCTCCACAATTACCACCATGTCCGTGACCGGCGCTGACGCCGATGTCCAGGCCGAAGAAGGCGCCAAGATCGACAAGATCATTACTTCTGCTGTCAACACTTCTGTGTCCGGCAAGGGTTCTGTTGTGAACTTTGAGGCAGCTCAGGGGTCCAGCGGCGCCAGCATCACCACCGATGGCACCAAGGTTGTGAACAACGGCACCGGCGATGTGACCACCGGCGGCGACAAGGTCATTCCCTCCGGCTCCACCGGTACCAGCCAGAGCGGCAGCAGCACTCCCGGTGGCGGCGGTTCCACTGGCGGCGGAGGGGGCGTGACTGTTCCCACATTGCCCGCCGGCATTGCGTCTCAGACATTCCCGGAGGGCCTGGAGTCTACCCCCGAAGGGTTGTCCCGGGATGAAAACGCCGAGCTGCCGGAAGAGGGGGAGCTGACTCAGGAAAAGGTGTCTTCCATGGGTCAGGGTGGCCAGTATGTCATGTATTTCACCGTTCCCAAGACGCAGCTGGAGGAATTTGATCAGATCGCTTACAGCGTCAACGGCGGAAACGAGCTGACATGGGATATTGAAAATGACAGCGAGAAGGCTGGATGGTACACTGATGATGGTACCAATGTCTATTTCAAGCTAGGCAATTCTTTTGCGGAAAAGATCAATGGGATCTGGCAGATGAAAGCCGAGACCTTCAACCACAGTGTCAAGTTCTACAATGACAGCAACCTGGTGGCTACTTTGCAGTTCACTGTGGATATGAGCGGCTATACCATCGCTTCCGTCGCAGAGATCAGCGGTCAGGAAGGGGTCAAGTACTCTCAGACAGAATACCCTGAAATCTCTCCCACCAGCGGAACACTGGACCGGGATGAAAGCGCCGAGCTGCCGGAAGAGGGGGAGCTGACTCAGGAGAAAGTGTCTTCTATGGGCGAAGGCGGCCAGTATGTCACATACTATACCATTCCCAAAACGGTGGTGGAAGAGTTCGATACCATTACCTACGGCGTCAACAACGGCGCAGAGCAGCAGTGGGAGGTTTCTACTTCGGACACTGGCTGGTGTGCAGAGGATGACAGCAATGTATACTTCAAGTTGGGCCATAC
>JAHZHY010000110.1:0-9190 GCA_019420045.1 Clostridiales bacterium | reverse complement strand
AACCAGGGCGTTTGGGAGATGAAAGGCGACAGCCGATTTGATCACTATGTGAATTTCTGGAACGATGGAGCGGTGGTTGCTGTGCTGAACTTTACCGTGGACATGAGCGGCTATACCATCAGCAAAGAGCTGGACATCACAAATGTGGAAAAAGCTACTTCTTCCGGAAATTTTGATAACACCAGCAACATCAACGAAATGATGACAGCTCTGTGGGAGCAGCAGGAAGGGGATGTGCAGGGCATCACAGTGAACCCTGTGTTCCGCTATGAAGATGGCACCCTGACTGTGACGAAGGGCAATATCACGGAAGATCTGTTGCAGTGGATCACTACTCAGTGGGGCGGCACCAGCGTTCCTGTGAAGCTGACTCTGTCCCAGGAGTATACCGGAGCGCAGGACGGAAACTGGGATGGCGCCACCCTGGCCTGGATCGACCTGAGCACTGTAACTACCGGTGAAATGACTGTGGATCTGGGCAATGGTCATACTGCTGCTCTGAACATCAATGTTGCCGAGTAGTTCTGCCGAACCGCTTTCAATCAAATAGCCCACCCGGGTCTTGGGAGCCGCCCTCAAGGGCGGCTCCCGCTTTCTTTTTTATCTGCAACTAAAAAAAATACATTTTTCCTTGACATTGCTATTTGCCGATTCTATAATAGAATCAGAAGTTATTGGTTACACTGATAATTGGAAAGGCGGTACTCTTTTATGCGTAAAATTATTTTGTATGGCAGCCCCCTTTGAAAGACCTGTCCCCCGGTGAAAGAGGTTCTTTCCCAGAACAATGTACGCTTTGTTTATATTGATGTCACCTCCAGCATTGGCTATCTCCGCCAGTTCCTGAAGGTGCGGGATACCTATCCTGCCTTTGAGGAGGTTCGCAAGGAGAGCCGTGTGGGTCTGCCCACCCTCTTCGTGGATGATACCCCCTATCTGGTGGATGGTCCCGAACACGCCCTTCAGCTGATCGATGAGCTGAAACTCACAGAACAGAAGTAAAATGCCTTTCTGGCCGGAACGCTTTTTGCGTTCCGGCTTTTTTCTTTCTTCATAATGTTGAAAAGTTACCCAGGAGTTGATACAATAAATTGAATATGGAAGAATTTCTGCGGGGGTGTGGCATTGTATCTGAAATCCCTTGAGATCCAGGGCTTTAAATCTTTTCCCGATAAGACCCGGCTGGATTTCAGCAGCGGGATCACCGCCATTGTGGGGCCCAATGGCTCGGGCAAATCCAACCTGGTGGATGCCATCCGCTGGGTGCTGGGGGAGCAGTCCACCCGCAACCTGCGGGGCAGCCGGATGGAGGATGTGGTTTTCGGCGGCACCCAGCGCCGCCGTCCTCTGGGCTATTGTGAAGTGACCCTCACGGTGGACAATGGGGACCACAGCCTGCCTCTGGATTATGATGAGGTGGCCGTGACCCGCCGCTATTACCGCTCTGGGGAAAGCGAGTTTTTCATCAACAAAAAACCGGTGCGGCTGAAGGATGTGCACGAACTGCTGATGGACACCGGTCTGGGCCGGGAGGGCTATTCCATCATCGGCCAGGGCCGTATCGACGAGATTCTGGCTGTCAAAAGCGGCGAACGCCGGGAAATCTTCGAGGAAGCTGCCGGCATCACCCGTTACCGCTATAAACGCAACGAAGCTCAGCGCCGCCTGGGCGCCACCGAGGATAATCTGGTGCGCATCCGGGACATTATTACCGAGCTTCACAGCCAGGTGGGGCCGCTGGAAAAACAGGCCCAGGACGCCCGGCAGTTTCTGCTGCTGCGGGATGAACTGCGGGTGTTGGAGGTTTCCCTTTGGATGGATTCCATTGCAAAACTGGGAGAGAACCGGCAAAAAACCAAAGTGGACCTGGACAATGCCCAGCGAATGCTTTCCGCCCGGGGGCGGGAGCTGGAAGAGCTGTACGCAGAAGGGGAACGCCTCCTGGGGGCCATGCGGGACAAGGAACTGGAAACCGAGCAGGACCGGGTGGAGCTTCGGAATATTGAAAGCCAGATCCATTCTCTGGAAAGCGATATCGCCGTACTGGGGACCCGGCGGGAAAACGGCCGGCAGAATGCCCGGCGTTTGGAGCGGGAGCTGGAACTGCATACCACCCGCCAAGATGGCCTGTTGGAACAGAAGACCGCCCAGGAGCAGCAGCGGGTGGAAAGCCGAAAGATCCTTGCAGCCAAAGAGAAGGAACTGGGGGAAATCGCCTGTCGCCAGCAGGAGCTGGCAGAGCACCAGCAGAAACAGACCCTGCGGGAAGAGGCCGCCCGGGAGACACTCAGCCAGAGCAGTCAGCAGCTGCATCAGCTGGAAATTGTGAGGGCTGCCTTGGAAAGCGGCGGACAGGAGATGGAAAGCCGGGGTAAGAACCTGGCATCGGAGCTTTCCCGGGCCAAAGAACGGCTGGAACAAGAAGAAGCAGAAGCCAAAAATCTGAAAATCCTTCTGGAGCAGGGCCGGGAGCAGATGGAAAGCGCCGGGAATATGCTGGATGGCTTTTTGCTCCGGGTCAGAAAGCGGCGGGAAAAGGCCCAGAAGCTGCTGGAAACATACCAGGAGCAAAAGCGTGCTCTGGGCGCCCTTTCCGACCGATTGGAAATGCTCCAGGCATTGGAGCGGGATTATGAAGGTTTTGGCCGGGCGGTGCGCCAGACCCTGGAAGCCGCCCGGAAGGGAGTGCTTTCCGGCATCCATGGCCCGGTATCCCAGCTGATCTCCGTGGGAGATGAACACGCTGTGGCCATTGAGATCGCCCTGGGTGCAGCCATGAGCAACATCGTCACAAAGGACGAGGAAAGCGCCAAGCGGGCCATCGGTTTTCTGAAAAGCCGGGACCTGGGGCGGGCCACCTTTTTGCCGGTATCGGCTATGGCCCCAAGAAAAACAGATGGCCGCCCGCTGGAGGGCGAACCGGGATTTGTGGGCATGGCCGATGCGCTGGTGCAGCGGGAGCCCATTTATGACAATGTGGTGCGCAGCCTTCTGGGAGGCACTGCGGTGGTGGAAAACTTGGACAGCGCCATCCGCCTGTCCCGCCGCTACCCCCACCGGTACCGGATGGTCACTCTGGACGGCCAGCTGATGAGCAATTCCGGCGCCATGACCGGCGGCAGCCTGAACAAAAACACCGGCATTCTCTCCCGAAAAAATGAGATCGCCCGGCTGCGGCAAGAGTTGGAGGGAAAAAGCGGCGATTTGAGGGAGCTGGCCGCACAGGTTCAGAAGGCTCAGGGCGAGTGGAAGAAGGCGGAGAATGACGCCCAGGCCGCCCAGGAGGAGAAGAACCAGGCGCAAGCGGCCCTTCAATCTTTAGAGGCCCGGCAAAGTCAGCACGCTTTGCTGCTGGGAAGCCTGGGGCAGGCTCTGGAAGGATTGCTAGAGGAGCAGGGAAGCGCCCAGGAGCGCCGCAGGACATTGGAGACAAGGCTTGCAGAAAACAAGCAGGCCAGGGAGGAAGCGTCCGAAAAGCGGGAAGAAGCGGCCCGCCATCTGGAAGAGCTGCTGGCGAAAAGTCAGGAGCTTCTGCAAAGCCGCCGGGCTTTGGAAGAGCAACTGCTGGAAAAGCGGGCGGAGAAAGCCCAGGAGGACAGCCGTCTCGGAGCGCTGGAACAAAGTCTCTGTCAGCTGGAAGAGCTGCTTCGTTCCCTTTCCGGGGACCGGGAGGAACGCCAGCGGGAGCTGGAGGAGCTTTCCGCAGAGGAAACGGCGCTTTCCCGGCAGATGGAAGAAAAAGAAGCGGTGAAAAAGGAATACGCCGCTTTGCGGGAGAAAAAGCAGAGCCAACTGGAAACGCTGGCAGAGGAAAAGCTGCGCATTGAGGGCCAGCGTACCCAGAACGGGCGGCAGGTCCAGGAGAAAAACGACGAGATATTGCGCATGGAGCGGGAAAAGGCCCGGTTGGAAAGCAAGGCCAGCCAGCTTCAGATGGAGGAAAAGCAGGTTCTGGATAAAATGTGGGAAAGCTATGAGCTGACTCCCACCGGGGCTCAGCAGATCCAGAAGCCCATGGAAAGCCGCAGCGAAGCCCAGCGCCGGTTGGGGCAGCTGCGGGGAGAGATCAAAAAGCTGGGGCCGGTGAACATCGGAGCCATCGAAGAATACCAGAAGGTACATGAGAGATACCAGTTTCTGGATGAGCAGAGACGGGATCTGGAAAAGGCCAAAGAAGATCTTCTGGACATCATCGGCGATCTTACCCATAATATGCGGGAGATTTTCGGCCGGGAATTTGTACGCATCGACAAACACTTTGGCGAAACCTTCCAGGAGCTGTTCGGCGGGGGAAAGGCCTGGCTTCAGTTGGAGGAAGGGGAAGATATCCTGGAGTGCGGCATAGACATCCATGTGGAGCTGCCGGGAAAAAGCCAGCGTGCCATGTCTCTGCTGTCCGGCGGGGAAAAGGCCCTGGTGGCCATCGTGCTCTATTTCGCCATTCTGAAAGTACGGCCTACTCCCTTCTGTGTGCTGGATGAGATCGAGGCCGCCCTGGACGATGTGAATGTGCTGCGGTATGTGGGGTATATGCGCCGCCTGTGCCAGAGCACCCAGTTCATCCTCATCACTCACCGCCGGGGCACCATGGAGGGATCGGATATCCTCTATGGGGTCACCATGCAGGAGCAGGGGGTGACCAAACTGCTGCGGCTGCAACTGAGCCAGGTGGAAGAAAAACTGGGCGTTTCCCTTCAGGAGAAGATGGAAGAATAGATGGAGTAATCAATCAGGAGGAAAGAGAAACATGGGATTTTTTGACAAGATCCGCAGTGGTCTGCAAAAGACCAAGGCCAACATCGGTGAGACGCTGGATTCGGTGCTGTCGGTGTTCCGAAAAGTGGACGAAGAGACGCTGGAAGAGCTGGAAGATGCGCTGATTTTGTCGGACATCGGGGCCCAGACTGCTGCCGAGACCATCGACGAGCTGCGGGAGCTGGCCAAGCGCCAGAGCATTGAAACCAAGGAAGAACTGGTGGAAGCCCTGTGCCAGATTCTCACCGAAAAGATGACCCCCAACGATGGGCTCCATCTCAACACCCATCCTTCGGTGATTCTGGTCATCGGGGTCAACGGCGTGGGCAAGACCACCACCATCGGCAAGCTGGGCCAGAAGCTGACGGCCCAGGGGAAAAAGGTGCTCTTTGCCGCGGGCGATACCTTCCGGGCCGCCGCAGCCGACCAGCTGACGGTGTGGGCCGACCGGTGCGGCGCCGATATCGTGCGCCACAGCGAAGGAGCAGACCCGGCGGCGGTGGTGTTTGACGCCATCTCCGCGGCCAAAGCCAGAGGGGCGGATGTGGTCATCTGCGACACCGCTGGACGGCTGCACAACAAGACCAACCTGATGAATGAGCTGGCCAAGATCAACCGGGTCATCGACCGGGAGTTGCCCCAGGCCGACAAGGAGACCTTGCTGGTGCTGGATGCCGTCACCGGTCAGAACGCCCTGAGCCAGGCCGAGCAGTTCAACCAGGCGGCAACCCTCACCGGGCTGGTGCTCACCAAGCTGGACGGCACCGCCAAGGGCGGCATCGCCATCAATATTTCCGCCCGGCTGGGTGTGCCGGTGAAGTTTATCGGCGTGGGCGAAACCGCCGACGATCTGCTGGAATTTGACGCAGGCCAATTTGTGCAGGCCTTTTTTGAATAAACAAGGAGGAAGGACCCATGAGACGCTATGACGGACGGCAGCCGGAGGAAATGCGGCCGGTGACCATTACCAAAGATTTTATCAAATACCCGGAGGGATCGGTGCTCATTGAGTGCGGCGACACCAAAGTGATCTGCAACGCCACTGTGGAAGAGGGCGTGCCGCCTTTCAAAAAGGGAAGCGGCAGCGGCTGGGTGACGGCGGAATACGCCATGCTGCCCCGGGCCACCAACACCCGTGGACGGCGGGATGTGAGCAAGCTGAAGCTCTCCCCTCGCTCGGCGGAGATCCAGCGTCTGGTGGGCCGGGCCCTTCGCTCGGTCACCGATATGGACGCTCTGGGCGAGCGGACCATCACCATTGACTGCGATGTGATTCAGGCCGACGGTGGCACCCGCTGTGCTTCCATCACCGGCGGTTTTGTGGCTCTGGTGCTGGCTCTCCAAAAACTGCGCCAGGAGGGCATTTTCCAGAAACTTCCCCTGCGGGGCTATGTGGCGGCGGTGAGCTGCGGCATGGTGAATGATAACCCCCTGCTGGATCTTTGCTATGTGGAAGACAGCGGCGCCCAGGTGGATTTCAATTTCATCATGGACGACAAGGGCAATATCATCGAACTCCAGGGCACCGGAGAGGAGCGGCCCTTCTCCAAAAAGGAGATGGACGCCATGTATGCTCTGGCGGAAAAGGGCATCGGTGAGCTGATCGCCGCCCAGAAAGAAGCCATAGGTGATCTGCTGTGAGATTTGTACTGGCATCCAACAACAAAAAGAAAAAAGGAGAAATGAGCGCCATCCTCCAGGGACTGGGCATTGAGGTTTTGTCCATGGAGGAAGCGGGCGTGCACACCGAGCCGGAAGAAGATGGGGATACCTTTGAGGAAAACGCCCTCATCAAAGCCCGGGCAGCCTGCAAGGCCTCCGGCCTTCCGGCCCTGGCCGATGACTCCGGCCTGGCGGTGGACGCCCTGGGAGGCGCGCCGGGAATTCATTCGGCCCGCTATTGTCCGGGCAGCGACTGGGACCGGCTTCAGTTTTTGCTCCACAATATGAAGGACATCCCCAGGGAGAAACGGGGCGCTAAATTTGTTTCGGCGGTGGCCTGCGTCTTTCCCGATGGCACCGAACGGGTGTGGCGGGGCGAATGTCCCGGCCTGGTGCTGGAAGAGCCCCAGGGCGAAGGGGGCTTTGGCTACGACCCGGTGTTTTATCTGCCCGAATATAAAATGACCTTTGCCCAGATGCCCGGGGAGGAAAAGAACAAGATTTCCCATCGGGCCCGGGCCATGGCAAAGTGCGCCGCCGGACTGGCGGAAGAAATGAAAGGCAAAGAAGAGGAGAAAAAATAACATGATCACATCCAAGCAAAGAGCAACTCTGCGCTCCCTGGCCAACCGCCTGGACACTGTCATGCAGATTGGCAAGGGCGGCATCACCGAAAGCGTCATTACCCAGGCCCAGCAGGCCATCTCCAATAAAGAACTGATTAAGGTGCGGGTGCTGGAAAGCGCCCTGCTCACCACCCGGGAGGCCTGCGAGACACTGGCCGAGGCCATCGATGCCGAACCGGTGCAGTGCATCGGCTCCCGGTTCGTTCTCTATAAGAAGAACGAAAAGAACCCGGTGATCGATCTTGGAAAATAAAGGGGAGAATATCCGCATCGGCTTGTTCGGCGGCACATTCAACCCGCCTCACCTGGGACACCAGAGGGCGGCTGCGGCCTGCGTCCGGCAGCTGGAACTGACCCGGCTGCTGCTTATTCCCGCCTTTGTGCCGCCGCACAAGTCCATGCCGGCGGGCAGCGCCACACCCCGGCAGCGGCTGGAGATGACAGAGATCATCGCCCGGAAGATCCCCCGGACCCAGGTATGTGACCTGGAATTGTCCCGCCTGGGGCCCAGTTATACCTGTGATACGATAGAGCAGCTGGCCGGAGAACATCCGGGGGCGGATTTCTGGCTGATCATGGGAACTGATATGTTCCTTTCCTTTCACAAATGGCGCCAGCCGGAGAAGATCGCACGCTTTTGCCGTCTGGCCGTGGTGGCCCGGGAGAAACAGGAAATGGAAAAGATCCAGCGGCAGCAGGTTTTTCTCAGAGAGACTCTGGGAGTGGAAAGCGATGTGGTGTCCTGTCCGGTGACAGTGCTCAGTTCCACCCAGGTGCGCCAGGATCTGATGGCCGGAGGCGGAGAGGATGAGCTGGACGAAGATGTGGTCCGGTATATCCAGAACCACGGCCTGTATCGGCCCTCTTCCCGGCTGGAAGAGCTGGGAAAGAAAGTGCGGGAGCGTCTGACTGAAAAACGCTGGCGGCACACCTTGGGAGTGGAAGAGGTGGCGGCCTCTCTGGCCCGGCAATATGGGGTGCCGGAAGAAGATGCCAGGGAGGCGGCGCTGCTCCACGATGCTACCAAGTGCCTGGATCTTGAGGAGCAGTTGAAATTGTGCCGCCAGTACGATATAATTTTTGACTATGGTGAACAGAATACCGCCCTGCTCCACGGGAAGACGGCCGCAGCGTTGGCGCAGGATAAATTCGGCTCCAGCCCCCAGGTGGTGCAGGCCATCGCCCGCCATACCACAGGGGACCGGGATATGACCACCCTGGACAAGATCGTTTACCTGGCCGATTGCATTGAGCCGGGCCGGGATTATCCTGGGGTGGACCGATTGCGGAGTCTGTGCCGGCAGGATCTGGATCAGGCCATGATCCAGGCACTGAGTGACACCATAGAGCATGTGCGTCAGAAGGGCGGAGAGCCTGACCGGCGCTCACAGGAAGCATTGGACGATCTGCGGTCAAAGAAAGAGAATGGGAAATGAAGATATTTGGTGGAAATCACGGCAGAAAACCTTCTGCCATCCATGACGAAACGGCTCCTCTTCCCCGGGTGGAAGAGCCGGAAAAACAGGCGGGGCCCTCTTCTCAGGGAAAGGTGAAAAGAGCGGAGAATACCTCCAAACCGTCATCCCCTTCGGAAAAAAAGGAGCTGGAAAACGCGCCCCAGGCTCAGCCCGAAGGCAAAGAGGCGGGGAAAATGCCTTCGCAGACGGGGAAGGGGTCCGAAAAGCCTGCCGGGAGCGGAGAAAGCAAGATCCAACCCAATCAGGGCGGAAAGAAGAAAAAGAAGCGGCGGCTCAAAGCCCGGTACATCCCTTTGATCGTTCTGGGAATATTGCTGGTGCTGGGAGTGGGGGTCTATGCCTTCCTCAAGGCCTTTGCCAAGCCCCCCGATGTGTCGGTAAAGGAGCCGGAAGTCATTTTGGGCGAGGGAGAGGACGATCCTTACGCCGATCTGGTGGAGCCCTTTATCGAGGATGGAGACCGGGAACGGAAGGATGATTACTACACCTTCATGTTCTGCGGCACCGACGATGGCGGCACCCGTACCGATACCATCATCGTGGCATCCTATAATGTAAAGACCCAGAAGGTGAACATGGTCAACATCCCCCGGGATACCATGTCCAATGTGAAGCGGAAGATCAAGAAGATCAACGGCGGATTCAATGGCGGCCCGGAACAGTTGGAAA
>JAHZHY010000011.1 GCA_019420045.1 Clostridiales bacterium | reverse complement strand
CAATTTGCACAAATTCCCCTGAAATATGCTGCCTTACAACGGCTTTTCAAAAGCGAGCACACTTAGAGACCATGATCATAGACCGGCGAATCCGGGTCGTTAACGATAGCTTTGAAAGCTGGTACGCCGGTCAAAGTCACTACATAAAAATCACAGAAAGGAGTTGCTGAGTATGGCATCTATTGTAAAGCGTAAAAATAAGTATTCGGTGGTATATGCCTATTTTGATGAAGCCGGTAAGAGACGGCAGCGGTGGGAAACCTTCGATACTAATGCAGAAGCCAAAAAGCGTAAAGCCCAGATTGAATACGAGCAGGAATCCGGCACCTTCATCGTTCCCAATGCCAAGACTTTGAATGACTTGCTCAATGAGTATATGTCCATCTATGGGGTAAACACCTGGGCAATGTCCACATACGAAAGCCGTCGAGGTTTAATGCGAAACTACATAACCCCTATTATTGGGGATATGTGCTTGGGGGAAATCACTCCGCGAATGATGGACAAATACTACCGGGATTTACTGAGCGTGAAAGCGGTCAGTGTAAACAACCGCAAACCAACAAACGAGTATTTGACTCCCCATACTGTTCGTGAGATCCACAAGCTGCTGCGTAATGCCTTTAACCAAGCTGTGCGTTGGGAACTGATTGCAAGGAACCCTGTTCTGAACGCAACCCTCCCTAAAGAGGAGCACAAGGAGCGGGAAATCTGGACCGCTGATATGCTCGCAAAAGCGATGGAGGTTTGTGATGACCCGATTTTATTGCTGGCCCTGAACCTTGCGTTCTCCTGCTCTTTGCGTATGGGAGAGATGCTCGGATTGACATGGGATTGTGTCGATGTATCTCCGCACAGCATTGATGCTGGTAATGCCAGCATTTTCGTCAACAAGGAATTGCAGCGTGTCACTCGTGGGGCGCTGGATGATCTCAGCGATAAAGGGGTAATCAAAAAGTTTCCTCCTTGTATCGCAAGCACCCATACAGCACTTGTTCTGAAAGAACCAAAGACCAAGACCAGTATTCGGCGGGTCTACCTTCCCAAGACGGTTGCTAAAATGTTGGTGGACAGAAAAGCCGAAATTGACGAGCTGAAAGACCTGTTCGGTGATGAATACATCGACAACGATCTTGTGTTCTGCACCAGTAACGGACGCCCTATGGAAAGTCAGATCATCAACCGGGCCTTTAACAAGCTCATCAAGGAAAACGGATTCCCCCATGTGGTTTTCCATTCTCTCCGGCATTCCAGTATTACTTACAAACTCAAACTGAATGGCGGCGATATGAAAGCAGTCCAGGGTGATTCTGGCCATGCACAAATGAAGATGGTGGCAGATGTTTATTCCCACATCATTGATGAGGATCGCTGCATTAACGCACAGCGGTTTGAGGACGCATTTTATTCTCAAGCGAAAGCTCCAGAACCAGCCATACAGGAGGTTGAGGAAAAGGAAACCGGCACAACAACTGCCGAAAGTGATACGGCAAAAATCCTTGAACTCCTCAAAAACCCTGAGACCGCTGCTCTCTTAAAACAAATTGTCAGTGCTCTGTAAGAGCAGGCCCAGCAAAGAAAGCCTCTCATTTTATGAGGGGCTTTCTTCTTTTGAACGGGATTGTATTATGACCAATCACTTTTTTGTTAGCAGGTTTTTTTGCAGGTTTTGAGGTCGTGTTTGCAAAGTACCTCGATTTGTTTGCAAATCTACACGATCCTTGCTAACAAAATTAGCAGGCATGAATAGAAGGGTTTGAACACAGAGCAGCCGCCTTTCTTTGCAATCCTCGGAAATCGCGTTAGCAAGGCCGTTAGCAAGGGCCTTATCTTTCGGATGTTCAGGCAATCGGAGAAAATAAGAAAAGCCGAAAACCCTGATAAATCAATGGTTTTCGGCGTTTAATCTGGCGTCCCTGGCGGGATTCGAACCCACGGCCTTTCGCTTAGGAGGCGAACGCTCTATCCTGCTGAGCTACAGAGACTTATATGAAATTGAATTGGTAACTATCACTTTTGGCTTCGAGTTGATTGGTTGAGCACAACCTTAGGAGGGGTTTGTTATATCCATTTAACTACAGAGGCTTATCCGGCTTCTATTCAATTTTCCCGTGGCTTCTCCACTCGAACCGGTCCCTTGTTAGGAGGCGACCGCTCTATCCAACTGAGCCGCTGGTGCGTATGCCATTGTTATTCGTTTCTATGATCCCGACCGTTGTGGGCATGCCAAATGTTGCAAGTGTACAGATCGGGGCACTAAGCCGTGTGGATGGAAAAGGAATGGAAAGAATGGACGGACTTTTGCTCCAAGGCGTTTTGAGCTTTCAGATGCTGGAATGCCTCGTCGATCTGTCGGAGGAGACAAGGTTCCACTTCCAGCCGGTGGTGGCCGGGGCGGAGAATGGTCACCGGCAAGGTGGCCATCCGATGCACCGATGCGGCAAAGGCATAGGGATCGGTGGTGGGATAAAAACAATCCAGCTTTCCCTCATAGGCCAGGTCGCCGGAATACAGGGTTCCACGCTCCGGCTCCCAGAAACATAAATGGCCGGGGGAGTGCCCGGGAGTGTGGAGGCAGAATACCTGCCGGTTGCCCAGCTGGAAGCAATCCCCATCTTCCAAAAGTCCTCCGGCTCCGTTTTGATAGATCTGATAAGCGTCCAGGTCAAAACCAGGAGGGAAGGGGGGAGCGCCGTGGATCAGATTTTGCAGCACGGCCTCCTGGGGCAGGGGAAACCGTTCCAGCCAAGGCCCTTCCAGACGGTGGACCCACGGGGCCGGAAACTCTTTGCAGCCACCGATGTGATCCCAATGGGCATGGGTCAGAGCCACTGTGATAGGCAGGGAAGTGAGAGACCGGACGGCGGAAAACAGATCGCACACTCCCAGCCCGGTGTCGATGAGCAGGGCCCGCTTTGTTCCGGTCAGCAGATAGGCGTGGGTTTCCTCCCAGTGCCAGGGTTCGCTCAGGGCCCAGGTGTCCTTGTCCAGCTGCTGTATGGTCAGCCAATCCATGGGATGCCCTCCTTTGTGATGGGATAACTCAAGTATACCACACTACCTTTTCCGAAAGCCGGTGGGATTTTTGCACAAAATTCACCTATCCTATATAGGAATGTGGTATACTGATAATAAAAAAAGAAGATCACAGCGAAGAAGGAGGTTTTTTCTATGAAAAAAGCCTGGCTGCAATGCATGATGCTGGCGGGGATGCTGCTTCTCAGCGCCTGCCAGAAGGAAGAAACGCAGAAAGTGACCCCGGCTCTGGTCCAGGAGACCCAGGTTTCGGCCCAGGAATTTACCGCGGGCAAAACCGGCGACGGGGTGTGGAAGGTGGAAAAGGACGGTGTTTCCTATCTGCTCTTTTATGGAGAAACCCGGGAATATTCCGGAGTACAGGCCGATTATGACGAGAAAACCGGCACGCTGACGGTGAATTTCCATTCGGCCGATGGCGCCGGAGACCCGTTGCTCTATCGTCTGGAGGGCCAGCCGGACACGCTGATTCTGCTGGACAACGGCCAGCAAGTGGAGCTGCAGTCGTAGAGTATGTGGAAGCCTAGGTAGTCAGATTGCATTTCCGCTCCACGCTGGGCGAATTTGATTTACTCAGGCTTTTCTGAGGCACAGAGGTTTGATAAGGGCCCCGTCCGGGGCGCGAGTCCCGTGGCGGGACGGCCATATTTTCTTTGCCTTTCTTCACACAACCTGCTGGGTGCGGCAGCACAATACGACAGACTAAGCACTGAGGTAAAATAACACGCCGCCAAGAGCAAAAGAAAAAATCCCCCGGAGAATTTCTCCGGGGGATTTTTGCAGCAATCAGAATTGGAAACTTGGTTGGCTGCCGATCTGTGAAAAACAGATGCAGTAAGGCCGCTGGGGAAGCAATCGGTTTCCCAGCGCACGGAGCCGGGGAGGGGATGGAGCGGTAGCCTGCCGTCAGTGGATATATTCAAACTCGAAGCCGCACACATTGACGGTGTCGTGCTCCTGGACACCCTTTTCCTCCAGCTTTTCAAACAGCCCGGCTTTCCGCAGGGCACGCTCGAAATACATCCGGGATTCGTAATCCGACAGGTTCACCGAAGCGAAGATCCGCTCGATGTGCCGCCCGGTGACATAGAAGGTGTCGTTCTCCCGGCGGATGATGATATCCTCTTCCGGATCGGCTTCCTTTTCCGGGATGATCTCGGCCTCGTAAACCTCGACGGGAGGCAGCTTCTCCAGCTCTTGCCACAGGGCATAGACCAGCTCCCGCACGCCCATCTGGGCCGCTGCCGAAATCTCAAAATAAGCACAGCCCAGTTCTTCGGCCTTTTCACGCAGACGGCGGGCGTTTTCCCCATCGGGGGCAATGTCAGTTTTGTTGGCGGCGATGATCTGGGGCCGGGAAGCCAGGGCCGGGCTGTATTCCTTCAGCTCCCGGTTGATGGTTTCCAGGTCCTCCACCGGATCACGGCCCTCCGAGCCGGACACATCCACCAGGTGGAGCAGCAGACGGCACCGCTCGATGTGACGCAGGAAGTCATGGCCCAGGCCAGCGCCTTCGGCTGCACCCTCGATGATGCCCGGGATGTCGGCGGCCACAAAGGACTCGCCTTCGCCCACATACACCACGCCCAGGTTGGGAGTGAGGGTGGTGAAGTGGTAATCGGCGATTTTGGGCCGTGCCTTGGAGATCACCGAAAGGAGGGTGCTCTTGCCCACATTGGGGAAGCCGATCAGGCCCACATCGGCGATGAGCTTCAGTTCCAGAGTGACCATCCGCTCTTCACCGGGCAGGCCGGGCTTGGCAAAGCGGGGAGCCTGACGGGTAGGGGTGGCAAAGTGGCAGTTGCCCCAGCCGCCACGGCCGCCTTTGGCGGCCACAAAAGGCTCGTCCCCGGACATATCCTGAAGCAGCGCTCCGGTTTCTGCATCCCGGATCAGAGTGCCGCGAGGCACTTTGATGAGGATGTTTTCTCCATCCTTGCCGCTGCTGCGCTTGCCGGTGCCGTTGGCGCCGTTCTGGGCCACATATTTCCGCTTCATGCGGAAGTCCAGCAGGGTGGAGAGGTTGTCATCCACCTGAAAGACAACGCTGCCGCCCTTGCCGCCATCGCCTCCATCCGGCCCGCCGGCGGCGATGTATTTTTCCCGGTGGAAGGAGACGGCGCCGTCGCCTCCTTTTCCCGCCTTGATAAAGATCCGTGCAACATCAACAAACATAATGTAATCCTCCGCTCTGTGCTTCGCTTCATGCTATGATCGGGTGCGGCAGCACCGCCTGGGTACGGCGGCTCGCCGCCAGCGTGACGCTGCACTCCTATTCTCTGTGCTTTGCTTCCTATTATGATCGGGTGCGACCCCATTGTACCAAAGGGAACTATAAGAAAAACCCGGGCCATGCGGCCCGGGTCTTGGGGGTTCTTACTGTTCCACCTTGATGACCGAGACCTTCTTGCGGTCGCGGCCGAAACGCTCAAAGCTGACGCGGCCGTCAGCCATGGCGAACAGGGTATCGTCAGAGCCGATGCCCACATTCAGGCCAGGATGGATTTTGGTGCCCCGCTGGCGAACCAGGATGTTGCCAGCCAGCACATACTGACCGTCGGCGCGCTTGACGCCCAGGCGTTTGCTTTCGGAATCGCGGCCGTTCTTTGTGGAGCCGACACCTTTCTTATGAGCCATGAGTTACACCTCCGATTGGTTTAGGATGAAAAAAGGGAAGAACTTAAGCCTGGATGGCTTCGATGGTCACCTTGGTGTAGGGCTGACGATGGCCCTGGCGGCGACGATAGTTCTTCTTGGCCTTGAACTTGAAGACCATGATCTTCTTGCCCTTGCCGGTCTTGACGACCTTGCCGGAGACCTTGGCTCCCTCAACATAAGGAGCGCCAACGGTCATAGCCCCGTCCTTTTCCACTGCCAGAACATTGTCAAAGGACACGGTTTCGCCATCGGCGGCTTCCAGTTTCTCGATGTAGATGGTGTCGCCCTCTGCGACCTTGTACTGTTTCCCGCCGGCTACGATGATAGCGTACATGCGGTTTGCACCTCTCTTCTTTGTTAGAGTCTCGCTCTCGGGGCGGGGACAAGCCCACTTCTAGCCCGGTCGATGCGGCGAAGCTAGTATACCATCCCTTTTCCCCAAAGTCAAGACATTTTTCTTTCCTTTTCGATCACCGGGCCTTTTTCGTAGTATTCTCCCGGGGAAAAGGCGGCGGGGTCTTTTAAAAACAGGCTCCACAGCCGGGCACAGTCCCCTTCTTTCTGAAAGGCGGGGATGTTTTTTCCCTGGGCGGGTTTGGTGATGACCGGCAAAGCATTCTGCTTCCGAGAAAGGGCCAGGGCCTGCCGCCCCTTTTCGCCCACGGCCAATACCTTTATATAGGAAGGGGGACTCTGGCACTCCTGCTTTGTCAGCCCCAGAAAGCCGCACAGAG
>JAHZHY010000109.1 GCA_019420045.1 Clostridiales bacterium | reverse complement strand
ACTCCATCAAGGAGGCCCTCAAGAGCCGCCACATCTCCCGTCTGCAAAGCGGTATCTGCACCGTGAACACCGGCATCCCCTTCCTGGATATCATCCATAACTATGAGAAGATCTCCGACCACTGCTCCAATGTGGCGGTGTATGTGATGATGCTGGCCGATACCGAAAACCGCTTCGATGTGCATGAGTACCGGAAGATTCTGAAAGACCTGCGCACCGATGAGTTCCAGGCCTTCACCTCCCTCTATGAGAACAAGTACCTGAACAAAGTCATATGAGAGCCAGAGCCTTCGCTGCGGCGAAGGCTGCTGCAAAAAATCCCCTGGAAGTTTCCGGGGGATTTTTTGCAGCTCTGGCGGCGTGTTATTTCGGCCCAGTGCCTGGGCAGTCAAGCGGTGCTTCCGCACCCGGCAGGTTGTGTGAAGAAAGGCAAAGAAGATATGGCTGTCCGGCCACCGGACCTCTCGGGGAAAAACTAGTTTTTCCCCGACCTTTTTCCAGCCTCCCGGCGGGGTCCGATAGAGGCCAAGAGCATCACAAAAAGCTCTCCTGAAAAGGAGGGCTGCGGAGTGCCTCCGCTGGCATATTGTGCTGCCGGTCCGGGCAACAGAGCGAAGGCTGGTGGCTGATCCGGCTAACGATAACCACCCCCGGCAGCTGATATCATCCAGGCAGTTGAGTGCCGTCAATCCCCCCTGCATGGCTTTGCCATGCTGTCCCCCCTTTGCACAAAGGGGGCTTTTTTGTTGCCCAGGAAAGCACAACCGGCTTTTCTGCGGCGCTGGCCTGGGACTGTATCCCGGCCCCTGCCGGGGTTGGCTTGCCAGCCCCGGAGCAATGAGGTAAACAACGCATCCCCACCGGAGACAGGAACGGGTCCAGCGTCACGCTGGACTTTACGGAGATTTTACAGGATGCACTGGAAAATTTCCCAATTTTCCGCTATGATAGAGATAATACCATGGAGAGATGGGGAAAAACGCAGAAATGGGAAAAACCATTGTCCCTGCCGTTTTTCCATCTGCAAAAAGCCGGGATCTGCCCGCAGCTTTTTGCACCGATCACCGGGCCAGCGTGCGCCCCAGGCGTACACGCAGGCCCGTGGGAACACCGGAAAAAGCGGCCCTGCTGCTCTTTTCCAAACTTGAAACAGGGGGTTTTGTTATGCTGTACTCGATCATAGATGTAGGCTCCAACTCCATCCGCATGACCATCTTCCGTCACGAAAATGACACGCTGGATATGCTGATGAACAAAAAGAGCATGGCCGGCCTGGCCGGATATGTGGAAAAAGGCGCTCTGAATGAGGCGGGCATCAAAAAATGCTGCGAAGAGATCCGCAGCTTTGTGAAGCTGGCCCAGAACCTGGAATGCAGCCATATTTCCATCATCGCCACCGCTTCTCTGCGGAACATCAACAACCTGGAAGAAGTGCAGGCCGCCCTGGAAAGCGCCGTGGGCAGACGGGCCGAAGTGCTCACCGGTCAGGAAGAAGCCCGGCTGGATTTCGTGGGCGCTTCCCATTACCTCAATGTGCAGAGCGGCGTGATCATCGACATCGGCGGCGGCAGCACCGAGCTGGTCCAGTTCAAAGACGGCAAGATCCAGCACCTGCAGAGCCTGCCCATCGGCTCCCTCAACCTGTATACCCAGTACTCTTCCTCCCTCTTCCCCACAGAAAAGGACCGGAAACAGATGCGCCAGCGGGTGAAGAAGGAGTTTTCCTCCATCGACTGGCTGCCCCTCCCGGGGCCCATTACCCTTTGCGGCATCGGCGGCACGGCCCGGGGCTTTTTCAAGCTGTGCCGTGAGCTTTACAATGTGCCCAAGTGCCAGACCGAAGTGGACGCCGGGTATGTGCAGGAGATCAACAAAAAGCTGAAAAGCCAGGACTTCCGGCAGCTGCAAAGCATCTACCGGGTGGTGCCCGACCGGGTGTTCACCATCCTGCCCGGCATGACCATCCTCAACCAGGCCGTGAAGAAGTTCGGCCCGGAACATTTCGTCGTCAGCAAACCGGGCATCCGGGAAGGCTATCTCTTCGACCGGATTCTCCGCAGCTAACACGGCAGGAAAAGGAGCGAACATCCATGACCCTCAAATCAAATTGCAGCTATATGCAGAACCGGGAGCTTTCCTGGCTCCGGTTCAATCACCGGGTGCTGGAAGAGGCCAGCTGCCCCACCATCCCTCTGCTGGAACGGCTGAATTTCGTCAATATCTTCACCACCAACCTGGATGAGTTCTTTATGGTGCGGGTGGGCAGCCTCACCGATTATATGACCTATGCCCCCGACTACCTGGACAACAAAACCGGCATG
>JAHZHY010000108.1 GCA_019420045.1 Clostridiales bacterium | reverse complement strand
CATCCACATCCATCACCCCCAGCAGCGGGCCGTTTTTGGTGATGGCCCTGGCGGCCTGGTGGCCGCTTTCATCGGACTCCCAGGCGGCGCGGCAGCGATCCAAAAAGTCTTTTGTGATGCAGTTTTCCAAGGATATCTCCTCCTTCATTACAGTGGATAGGATTGAAACCAGGCGATCACATCGTCAATATAGCTGGTGCCTTTCAAGGAGTGATCGGCGCCGGGATAGACGATCAGCTTGTGGACTTTGTTTGCCTTGGATAAGGCGGCGTCCATGTCATAGGCCTGCTGGGGAACCACCCGCCAGTCGTCGGTGCCCTGACAGATGAGGATGGGCGGGATGATCTTTTCCGGCCAGCATACCGCCGAGCGGGCCTGGAAGGCCTCCGGTTTTTCCTCCGGTGAGCCGCCCACCAGTTCGTGAAAGACCTGCTTCATGCTGTCCTCACGGGTGCGGTACATGGTAAAGCAGTCGGCCAGGCCCGCACCAATGGCGGCCGCCCGGATGCGCTTGTCCCGGGCGCAGCACAGATAGGTCATCATACCGCCCCGGGAATGGCCCAGCATATAGATACCTTCGTGACGGGTAAAGGGCAGAGCCAGGGCAATGTCGGTGAGGGCGATCACATCCTCCACATCGGCGCCGCCGAACTCCTCCTGGCCGGTGCCGCCGCAGTTGCCCCGGTACTGGCTGCCCAGGGCCACATAGCCCCGCTGGGCCAGACGGCACAGCATCCGGGGATGCAAAGCGCCGAATTCCCGGTTGCCGCCTCGGTTGAACAGGATAGCGGGCAAGGCCCCCTCCATTGTCTCCGGAAGGGACAGATAGCCCATCACACGACAGTCTCCGCTTTGATAGCAAAGGGAAAACAGACGGATGTGCTCTCCATATTCCGGTGGACATTCTTCCTCATTGACCTGGAGTATTCCAGGGGTCTGCTGGATGGCGGTCAAAATGTCCATAACAATCCCCCTTTTGCAAAATTCATCTTATAATGTTATATGATGTTAATAATCCTAGCATGATGAATAGATGCTGTCAATAAACACCACACAAAATCGTAGAAATTGGCGAAAAATATCGTGAATTTTTAGACAAATTGACAAAAGAAAACAGTATTCTCAGGAATCAGCGGTATTCCAACACGCTGCCGCTGCCGATGGGACGCACCGGCACAGCCTGGTGGATGCGGCAGCGGGAAGGGAAATCGGTGCAGTGGCAGGGGGTAATGTGGGAAAGGCCCAGTTGGGAGAGATAGCTCACTGTTTTCTCCATTCGCTCTTCGGTGGGATGGAGCAGGTGGAAGCCGCCCACAATATCCTGGACTTTGCTTTTTCCGGTGATGGTCTTGGCGGCCTCCACCGTGTTGCAGATGCCGGCGTGGGCACAGCCGGAGAGAATCACCAGGCCTTCTTCGCCGTCGAAGACCAGGGAGGTGTCGTCCAGCAGTTTGTCCTCTTCCCAATCCCCATTCAGTTTGGTGACCACCTTGGAGTGGGTGTTTTCAAACTCCAGCACCCGGGGGATCTGCCCCAGGAAGGTGAGATGAGGGGTGAGGGCATAGGAGCCGGAGACCGGGATGATGTTGAAATAGCTTTCCAGCAGCTGGGGGCTGAGCACATTGCCCATGTTTTTTCCGTTCAGGCACTTGGGGCACAGGGCGTTGGGATGGAGAATCAAATCCACTTTCTTTTCCACCTGGCGGGCTTTGTAGTATTCCATCAGGTGATACAGGCCGCCCATGTGGTCGTCGTGGCCGTGGGAAAAGACAATGGCGTCCAGATCGGTGAGATCGATGCCCAGGATCTGGGCGTTTTTCAGAAACAGATCGCTGAATCCGGTGTCGAAGAGAATTTTTTTTGCCGTCCTCTTCCACATAAAAACTCAGGGCCGGTTCCCCCTGGAAATTGACCCCCACCAGGGTGTCGTTGTCCACCAAAACAGTGACTTTCATCATGGTTCCTCCTTTGAATAAAAGCTCAATATAGCATATAAAACCGATGCCAGGATAGCATATACATCGACAAACTTCGAATTGTTTTTCTCAATAAAATGGATTGTATTTATTTTTTTTCGATGAAACAAAAGGAGGGCAAAGACCTCTTGCAAAATGCGGCCGCTTGGTGCATGATAGAGACAAGAGGTCAGACACCATGGACCAGCAAGAGAAAGGATGAAGGTGCAATGGAAGAAAAATGGACACAAACGGCCAAGGAACTGGAAGGCGTGCTTCAGGAGATGAGCCGTACCATCCATCAGAACCCGGAACTGGGGTTTGAAGAACACAAGGCCCAGGCCCTGTGTACCGACCTTTTGGAAAAAGAGGGATTTTCGGTGGAAAAGGGGACAGGAGGCATTGAAACCGCCTTCAAGGCCCGGTTCCCCTTGGGCAACGGCCAAGGTCCCCGAGTGGCCTTTCTGGCGGAATATGACTGCCTGCCCGGTCTGGGCCATGCCTGCGGCCACAATCTCATCGCCGGAGCGGCAGTAGGGGCCGGTATTTTGCTGCGCCGTCTGGCCGGGGATGTAAACGGAGAAGTGGTGGTCATGGGTACCCCTGCGGAAGAAGGGGGCGGCGGCAAGGTCATTATGCTGGAAAATGGGGCTTTTGACGATGTGGGCTATGCCATCATGATGCACCCTTCCACCGAGAACCTGGTGGGCCGGGGCGGCCGGGCCACGGTGAAGTTCGACATCGCTTTCCACGGCAAAGGTTGTCACTCTGCCGGACCGGAAAAGGGAATCAACGCTCTGAATGCAGTGATTCTGCTCTTTAACGCCATCGACAATCTGCGGCCGCTGCTGCCCACCGATACCAATATCAACGGTGTCATTCTGGATGGGGGCAAAGCCTGTAATGTGATCCCCGATTATGCCCATGCCCAGTTCAGCGTCCGGGTGCGCACCCAGGCCGAAGGGGAAGTGGTGATGGAGCATCTGCGCCGGGTGATTAAAGGCGTGGAGCAGCTCACCGGCGCCCGGGCGGAGTATGTGCTGGAGCCGGGGTACGCCGAGCGGTATCCCAACGATCACATCGAGAGGGAGATCCAGAAGACCCTGGAAGAGCTGGGAGAAGAGGTGGAACGGGCGCCGCTGATGGGCCGCTATGGCTCTTCGGATATCGGCAATGTGACGCTGAAAATGCCGGCGGTGCACACATATTTCAAGATCGCTCCCAAGGGTGTGGCCAGTCACACACCGGAGTTTGAGAAGGCATCCGATACCCCCTATGCCTATGAGCAGATGATGAAGGCCGCCCTGGCCATGGCCCGGGCCGGAAGCCGTATTCTGTCCGATGGGGAGTTCCGCAGCCAGGTGGATGAGGAATTTGTCCAGCAGGTCAAAGCCCGGGAAGAAGCCAAAAAACAGGCATAGATCCGCGAAAACAGAAAAAGCCCCCGCTCCATGGGAATGTTTCCATGAAGCGGGGGCTTTGAGCGTGTCGAAAAAGTGGCGAAAGCCACTTTTTAGAATTTTGGCAAGGGTCTGCATGCAGCCGATTGGCCGCTTTCAGCGGTCAATCGGCCACACTGGCCCCTTGAAAGGTGCAAAAACCGGCGCACAGGTCGCCGGTTTTTACAAATTGATTCAAAATGAGGCAGAGACTTTTCAGCCTTGCGTTTTTTCGACAGTCTGAGTTTTCTTTTTATAGAGGTTCGTTGTCCTCTTCCTCTTCTTCGGACTGGGCGTCTTCTTCCTCGTCTTCGTCCTCAGGACGGACAAAGTCATCTTCGTCCAGGTCTTCCGAGGGCTGCACGGCCCCGGCGGCGGGATGGACGGGGATCACATAATCCTCCGGATCGGGCTCTTCCATGGGAGGCACAGAGTGGCCCGGCTCCTGACGGATCATTTCGTTCAGCTCGTCATTCTGACAGCGGATCATCTGCCAGAGCTTGGCCCCGGCCAGGGCCAGGCCGGCGGAAGCGGCGGCAAACAAAGCGAATTTGGTTTTCTTTTTCATAACCGTTCCTCCTCGGTC
>JAHZHY010000107.1 GCA_019420045.1 Clostridiales bacterium | reverse complement strand
GCTCTCCCGGGGGGACGCTTATGGTTATGTGCTGACCCAGCAGGTGCGCCAGGTGATCGAGGTATCGGAAACCGCTTTGTATCCGGTGCTTCGCCGTTTACAGAAGGATGGATGCCTGGACACTTATGACCAGCCCTATCAGGGACGGAACCGGCGCTATTACCGGGTCACCCCCCAAGGCATGGAGAGGCTGGAAGAATACCGGCAGCAGTGGTGTCTGTACAAGAGCCGGGTGGATACGATCTTGCTCAAGGAGGGACAGGAATGACAAAGGATGAATTTCTCACCACATTGCGCACATTGATCCAGGATATGCCTCCGGAGGACCGGAGGGATGTGATGAATTACTATACCGAGTATTTCGAAGACGCCGGCCCGGAACGGGAGCAGGAGGTGCTGCGCCAGCTGGGAAGCCCGGAGCAGGTGGCACGGGAAGTGCTGGGTGGGAGCTTTACACCGGCTCAGGAACCTGCGGGGACACCGAAAAGGGGCCGCGGGCTGATCTCGGCCCTTGCCATGATCTGTGCCGCTCCCATCGCACTGCCGCTGATGGTTGCCGGGGTGTTGGTGGTGTGCTGTATGGCTCTGGCGGCGTTGCTGTGTGTGGGCGGGCTGCTGGTGGCTGCTGTGGCCGTGGTGATCATGGGCGGGGTTAGCATGGGAGCAGCCCTGTTTACCGGCGGCCTGGGAAGTGGCACCGTACTCTATTTTCTGGGAAGCGGACTGGCCCTGTTGGCCTTCGGTGTGTTGTTTGTAGCTCTCTTTGTTCGGTTCGGCATTTTCTGCTTCCGGAAAATCACCGACTGGGCCAGTGATTTTGTGAATCGGAGGAGGGTTGGGCAATGAAAAAGGGCTTTCGTAACTTTCTACTTCTTTGCGTAGGCGTAGGAGTGGCAGGTGTCGCTATGGCGGCGGCCGGAGCGGCCATGGGCGGCCGGACCAGCCTGCGCTTGAACCGGCCAGGGACCTCCTTGGAAATCAGCCCCTGGGGAATCAGTCTCATCACCCAGGGAGGCAGCACCAGCCATGGTTTTCTGGATGGACTGGATGAAATGCTGGAGGCTCTGGACGATCTGGACAAAGGGGATTTTATCAGCCGCATTCCCGATGGGGACGACGATTGGAACCTGATGGGAGAGGACGAAGTCACCCGACGGCAGCTGGAAGGGTTTAGTTCGCTCAAAGTGGATGTGCGCCAGCTTCCGGTGGAAGTAAAGGAGGGAGACGGGTTCGCCATCGCCTGTTATGGAGAAGAAACGGTGGATGCGGTTTCCTACACTTTGGACAATAGGGAGCTGACGGTGAAGCAGCAGAAAGATCTGACTCAGATGGGCGGACACAAAGTGGTCATCACCATGCCGAGAAACAGTGCCATGGAAGAGATCAATATCCAAAGTGACAGCGGAGCGGTATCTCTGGAATTGGAGGACGACATTCTGGTCACCAGTATTACGGTACAGACCAAGACTGCTCCCATGAGTGCGGATGTGAAAATGTGCACTGCTTTGCTGCTTGAGACCCAGTCGGGAGCCATTTCCCTGGAAGAGGAAAACATCGGCACGGCCAGAGTAAATGCGGTCAGCGGTGCCATATCGGTGGAAGGGGCGCTGCTGGGGCAGCTGGAAGTGACAAGCCAGAGCGGCGTTATCAATGTGGATGTGGATGGACGCCAGGAAAATTATACCTACACCTGTTCTTCTCAGGGTCTCGTGGCGGTGAATGGAAACCCGGGCAGTACATCGGGAGGCCAGGGACACAATACCATTCATTTGAAGAGTCAGACCGGTCTGATCAATCTGGAATTTGACGATTGAATATCGTTTAAAAGCGCGGGGAAATTCCCCGCGCTTTTTTCATGGGGCAGTCCGGTTGCGAAGGGAAAGGCAGCATGGTATACTGGAACGGCTATTTGCCTTTACACTGGAAAGGAGGGGCTTTGCGATGCCCCAGCGATTTGATGTGATTTTTTGGGATTTTGACGGCACTTTGGCCCATTCCCGTCATTTATGGACCAATTCCATCTGTGATGCTTTGAAACAGGCCGACCCTGAGACAAATATCGGTTTTGATCAGCTGCGTCCCCTGACCCGCACCTGCTATCCCTGGGATCAGCCGGAAGAGAATTACCGCCGCTTGCAGGAGGCAGAATGGTGGAGCTATATGGAAAAACAATTTGCCCAGGCCTATGAGCAGGCCGGGGTAAAAACAGAGATCGCCAGGAATGCCGCGGCCCGGGTACGGGGCGAGATCCTCCGGCCGGAAAAATACCATTTGTTTGAAGATACTTTCTGGGCGCTGGAATATTGCCGCAGAGAAGGCTGCCGGAATGTACTGCTTTCCAACAATTATCCGGAACTGGATGAGATCACATCTGTACTGGGCCTCAATCCATTGCTGGATGGTATGGTGGTTTCCGGGCAGGTGGGCTGGGACAAGCCCCGGCCGGAGATCTTCCGCCTGGCTTTGGAGCAGGCCGGACAGGGCGCCCGGTGCCTGATGGTGGG
>JAHZHY010000106.1:1474-3120 GCA_019420045.1 Clostridiales bacterium | reverse complement strand
AGATGGCTTCCTGGGAAAAGACGGTGCCCCGCTCCTGCATATCCTCATAGAACTCCAGCAGGTTTTCCGCATAGTCGCCCACACGCTCGAAGTCGCCGATGGAATGGAGCATTTCGGCATAAGCCTTCCGGCTGTTTTCCGACAGCTCGTCCTCCTTGATGCCCAGCATATAGGAGTTGAGCCGTGCTTCGGCCCGGTCCAGGAAGCTTTCGGTGTCCTTGAAGGTTTCCAGCCGGGGCGGGACCTGATCCACAATGGCGGCGTTGACCATTTTCAGGTTGGACTGAGCGCTCTGGCCCATGGAGATGATGGTCTTGTTGCACTGTTCCAGAGCCACGGCAGGGGAGGAATAGAAACGCTCGTCCAGACGGCTCAGGTCGTGAGAGATCTCGTTTTCCGTCTGCTTTGCCTTGATGGTCTTTTCCGCCAGGGTGATGAGCACGCTGCGGAAGGGGATGAACAGAATGGTGACCACGATGTTGAACATGGTATGGAAGTTGGCGATGCCCGCCTTGCCGATGGGATCGTTCCAGAAGGCAAAGCCGATGACGGCATTGAGGGTATAGACCACGATGATAAAGAAGATGGAGCCGATCAGGTTGAAATAGAAATGGATCATAGCGGCCCGCTTGGCGTTTTTGTTGGCGCCCAGGGCGGACAGCAGAGCGGTGACGCAGGTGCCGATGTTCTGGCCCATGATGATGGGGATGGCGGCGGCATAGGAGATGGCGCCGGTGGAGGCCACGGCCTGGAGAATACCCACCGAAGCCGAGGAGCTCTGGATGACGGCGGTGACCACTGCGCCCACCAGGATGCCCAGGATGGGGTTGGTGAACAGGGTGAACATATTCTGGAACCAGGGCAGGTCTTTCAGGGAAGTGACCGAGCCTTCCATCACGGACATACCGATGAACAGCACGCCGAAGCCCAGCAGAATCTCGCCAAAATCATGGAACTTCCGCTTTTTGGCGAACATGAAGATGGCGGCGCCGATGCCCACGGCCACATAGGCCAGCATGGAGGGCTTGAGCAGCTGCATGATGACGCTGTTTTCCAATGTGCCCGAGGAATCCAGACGCAGCAGCTGAGCGGTGACGGTGGTGCCGATGTTGGCGCCCATGATCACGCCCACGGCCTGACGCAGGTTCATGATGCCGGCGTTGACGAAGCCCACCACCATAACGGTGGTAGCCGAAGAGCTCTGGATGATGCCGGTGACCAGAGCGCCGATGCCGATGGCCTTAAAGATGTTGCCGGTGACGGTTTCCAGGGTTTTTTCCAGCTTTTCGCCGGCCATTTTCTCCAGGGCGTTGCCCATGGTGAGCATGCCGTAGATGAAAAGCCCCAGGCCGCCCAGCAGCTTCAGCAGTGAAAAAATGTCCATGTGATTTCCTCCACTTCCCCTCTTTGCGAGAGATTCTTCTTTTTTGTCTTTTCTGTCATGGGGGTGTAAACCTTTTGTAAATTCATACAGGATTATGATACCAATGGGAAAAGTGTTCGTCAATGGGAAATCCGCTGTGTAAAAGGAAATTTACAGTCCGGTGTCCGGACTGCCAGAACTCTCCCAGGCCAGCGTGCCGCTGGACCCGTTCCTGTCTCCGGTGGGGATGCGCTACGGGCCACCGTGCTCCGGGTGTGATAAA
>JAHZHY010000106.1:0-1464 GCA_019420045.1 Clostridiales bacterium | reverse complement strand
CGGAAGGAGCCGCCTTGCAATCCCAGGCCAGCGCAGAACTCAGGCCGGCCCAGTGCCGCAGGGCAAAGAAACGCCCCCCTTGTGCAAAGGGGGGACAGCATGGCAGCGCCATGCAGGGGGGATTGTGAAGCCAACCAAACCCACCCATGCCAGCTCGATTCCCCAGCGCGGGAGCGCAGTATGGGTGCCCAGGCGCTGGGCCACCGCAGTGAAGGCTCTGGCTCTTAGGTGGACAGGGCGGGGAGAATCTGGTATAGTAGGGGGGACAGGTGGGAAGACCACCCCAGTAAAATAAAGCAGGTGATAAAAATGATCGATGGTAAACTGGTGATCTTGGTTTCTTCCGATTCGGGCGTGCTGCAAAGCGGGGCCCGTGAGCTGCGCAGCCCTGCGGCCTATACACGGGCCATTGCGCAGGCCGGAGCCGTGCCGGTGATCGGCGGAGAACAGTGCCCCGAAGAGCTGGCCAATCTGTGCGATGGCCTGCTGCTGTCCGGCGGCCCGGACATCGAGCCGGAGCTGTTCGGCGAGACCATTTATAATGATACCGTCCATATGGACACCCCCCGGACAAAGTACGAATATGCGCTGCTCAAGGCTTTTCTGGAAAAGGGCAAGGCCGTGATGGGCATCTGCCGTGGCGAGCAGCTGATCAATGTGTATCTGGGCGGCGATATGTACCAGGATCTGGCCCATCAGAAGGGCCTGTTCCACAGTAGCTATGAGCTGCGCCACAAGGTGAAGGCCGAGCCCGGTTCCTTTATTGAGAAGCTGCTGGGCAGCGAGTTCATGGTCAACAGCACCCATCATCAGGCGGTGCGCAGCCTGGCTCCCGGTCTCAAGCTGGCCGCCCGTTCGGAAGCCGACGGCGTCATCGAGGCCTATGAGCACGAGAGCCTGCCCATTTTCGGCGTTCAGTGGCATCCGGAGCGCCTGACCAACATCATGCGGGACGAACGCACTCCCGATATGGCCCCCCTCTTTACTTATTTCCTGGAAAAGGTCAAAGCTCAGTAGCGTGCCGCTACTCCCATACTGCGCTCCCGCGCTGGGCAGGCCCAGTGCCTGGGCAGTCATACTGCGCTGCCGCGCTGGGCAAGCCCAGTGCCTGGGCAGTCATACTGCGCTGCCGCGCTGAGCAAGCCCAGTGCCTGGGCAGTCATACTGCGCTGCCGCGCTGGGCAATAGAACCAAGACAAAAAGCTCTCCTGAAAAGGGGAGCTTTTTTCTTGCACATGGCTAGGATTGCACCCAGGCCCTTCCCGGGTGATGGTTTATCACACCCGGAGCACGGGGCACAGCAACGCAACCAGCCTGGGAGAGTTTTGGCCGTCCGGACACCGGACCCAGGATTGCACCAAAGCTTTTTCCGGGTGATGGTTTATCACACCCGGAGCACGGGGGCTCAGCAACGCATCCCCACCGGAGACAGTATGGCCGTCCGGACACCGGACCGTCACGCCG
>JAHZHY010000105.1 GCA_019420045.1 Clostridiales bacterium | reverse complement strand
ATGCTCATTCCTGGGATGCGCCGTCTGAACCAGCGGACGGTGGCCTATACCGGGGATGCCGAAACCGTTTTCAAACTCCACGAACTGATGCTCTATCGCTTGGTGGACAAGCTGTAAACAGAAGGGAGAAACAAAGTGCGCTACCCGGAATTTTTGAAAAAAGGGGACACTCTGGGCTTTATCGCTCCTTCCTTTGGTTGTGCCATTGAACCCTATCGCTCGGCCTTTCAGAACTCTCTGAAAAAATGGGAGGGCCTGGGATACTCCACTTTGCTGGGGCCCAACTGCTATGAAAGCCAGGGGGTGGGGATCAGCAACACACCCCAGGCCTGTGGAGAGGAGGTCAATGAGTTTTTCCTCCATCAGCCGGTGCAGGCCCTTTTGTCCTGCGGCGGTGGGGAACTGATGTGCCAGATTCTGGACTATGTGGATTTTGAAGCCATCGGCAAAGCAAATCCCAAATGGTTCATGGGTTATTCCGACAACACCAACCTAACCTTTTTGCTTACCACTTTGTGCAATCAGGCATCTATTTATGGCCCATGTGCCCCGGCCTTTGGCATGGAACCCTGGCACCCCTCTCTGGATGATGCCCATGGGCTGCTCACAGGGGAAAAGTGGACGGTGGAAAGCTATGACAAATGGGAAAAAGAAAGCCTGAAAGACGAAAACCATCCTCTGGAGCCCTATCATGTTACAGAGGAAAACCGGGTTCTGGCATTTCCTCAGCAGGACACCGCTTTTTCCGGCCGGCTCCTGGGCGGGTGCATGGATTGCCTGGTGAATCTCACCGGTACCCGTTTTGACAAAGTGGCGGAGTTTTGTGATGCCTACCGGCAGGACGGAATTGTGTGGTTTTTGGAAAGCTGTGATCTGAATGTGTTTGCCATTCGCAGGGCTTTGTGGCAGATGAAAGAGGCCGGTTGGTTCCGGCACGCCAAAGGTTTTCTCATCGGCCGCCCCGGCGTTCACGGCCAGCAGATGATGGGGCTGGATCAGTACCAGGCGGTAACAGAAGTGCTGAAAGAGTTTTCTGTTCCAGTGATTCTGGATGCCGACATCGGCCATCTGCCGCCTATGATGCCCCTGGTGTGCGGCGCCCTGGCACAGGCAGAATATCGGGGAGGAAAGTTGTCCCTCAAGATGAAGCGGGGATAGGGCTTGACGAAAAGCAGGTCCCCATGATATGCTGAATACAGAAAAGAGCGTTTTGCGGATCATACCCGATCTGCAAGGCGCTCTTTTTTTATTTTTGGAAAAGGAGCGGAAAGTGTATGACAAAATCTCGGAAGATCGGGGCCGATGTGGCTATGGAAATTTTGGGTGGGATGCTCATTGCGTTGGGCGTTTATAACTTTGCCCTGGAAGCCGATTTTCCCATGACCGGCTTTTCCGGCATTTCCTTGCTGCTTTATCGCTTTTTGGGGGTGCCCATCGGCCTTTCCACGGTGCTGCTCAATGTGCCGGTGGCTATTTTGTGCTTCCGGCTGCTGGGACGGGGATTTTTCTTCCGTTCCATCCGGTGTATGGTGCTTTCTTCGCTGCTCATTGACTATGTGGCGCCCTTACTGCCCCATTATGAAGGCAACCGATTGCTGGCAGCCATCTGCACCGGTGTGCTGGCAGGGCTGGGCTATGCCTTGATTTACCTTCGTTCCTCTTCCACCGGCGGCACCGATTTTATCATCATGGCGGCCAAAAAGAAATGGCCTCATGTTACCCTGGGAAAGATCACCTTTATCACCGATGTGACGGTGGTGCTGTTGGGAGGATTGCTCATGGGGGATGTGGATGGAGTGATTTACGGCATGATTGTCAGCTACATCATGGCCATTGTAGTGGACCGGGTGATGTATGGCGTGGACGCAGGCAAACTGGCCCTTGTGGTCACCCGGAAAGGGCAGCAGGTGGCCGATGCCATTGAGACCTGCTGCGGCCGGGGTTCCACTTTGCTTCAGGGGCAGGGAGGATTCCAGGGAGAAGAGAAGAAAGTGGTGATGTGTGCCTGCAACAATAAACAGATGCATCTGGTGCGTCAGGCGGCCAAGGGGGTGGACCCTCAGGCTTTCATCATCATTCTGGAATCCAATGAAGTGCTGGGAGAAGGGTTCAAAACAGGCGCAGCATAAAAAAGAAGGCGGAGGAATTTCCTCCGCCTTCTTGATATGGCATATTGTTTTGTGTTTATTTCACCACGGAGCTGTCTTTCAGCACCACATCGTGGGAACCGCCTTCCACGATACTGGTGGCCGAGACCAAGGTGATCTTGGCATTTTTCTGCAGATCGGGAATGTTCAGCACGCCGCAGTTGCACATGGTGGAGCGGACTTTGTTCAGAGAAACTGTTACATTGTCCTTCAGGCTGCCGGCGTAGGGGACATAGGAGTCCACGCCTTCTTCAAAGGAGAGCTTCTTGTCGCCGCCCAGGTCATAGCGCTGCCAGTTGCGGGCACGGTTGGAACCTTCGCCCCAGTATTCCTTCATATAGTTGCCGTTGATGATCACCTTGTTGGTGGGGCTCTCGTCAAAGCGGGAGAAGTACCGGCCCAACATGATGAAATCGGCGCCCATAGCCAGAGCCAGGGTCATATGATAATCGTGGACGATGCCGCCATCAGAGCACAGGGGAATATAGATGCCGGTTTCCTCGAAATATTCATCCCGGGCCTTGGCCACTTCGATGACAGCGGTAGCCTGTCCGCGGCCGATGCCCTTCTGCTCACGAGTGATGCAGATACTGCCGCCGCCGATGCCGATCTTGATGAAGTCAGCCCCGGCCTCAGCCAGGAAACGGAAGCCTTCGGCGTCCACCACATTGCCGGCGCCAACCTTCACTTTGTCGCCATAGCGGGAGCGGATCCAATCCAGAGTGATCTTCTGCCACTCGGAGAAGCCTTCGGAAGAGTCGATGCACAGCACATCGGCCCCAGCCTCCACCAGAGCGGGAACCCGTTCGGCATAGTCACGGGTGTTGATACCGGCGCCCACCATATAACGCTTGGAGCTGTCCAGCAGCTCATGAGCGTTTTCCTTGTGGGAGGAATAGTCCTTACGGAAAACGAAATACTTCAGCTTCTGGTCCTTATCCACCAGCGGGAGAGAGTTGAGCTTGTGTTCCCAGATGATGTCGTTGGCTTCCTTCAGGGAAGTGGAATCGGAAGCATAGATCAGTTTGTCAAAGGGAGTCATGAATTCAGACACCTTGGTGGAGGGGTCCATGCGGCTGACACGGTAATCACGGCTGGTGACCACACCCATCAGCTTGCCGTCGTCGGTGATGGCCATGGTGGAATGGCCAGTCTTTTCCTTGAGGGCCAGCACATCGGCCAGGGTATGTTCCGGAGTCAGGTTGGAATCGCTGCGGACAAAACCCGCTTTGTAAGCCTTGACCCGAGCCACCATAGCGGCTTCATCCTCCACGCTCTGGGAGCCATAAATGAAGGAAAGCCCGCCTTCCTTGGCCAGGGCAATGGCCATGCGGTCATCGGAGACCGACTGCATAATGGCCGACACCAGAGGGATGTTCAAAGACAGGGGAGACTCTTCCCCTTTTTTGAACTTGACCAAGGGGGTTTTCAAACTCACATTGGCCGGGACACACTGGGTGGAAGAGTAGCCGGGAATCAGCAGATATTCCCCAAATGTATGGGAAGGTTCCTCATAATAAAATGCCATGCTCAACTCTCCTTTATCTCTATATGTTTTCTACAAAAAATAACACAAAAGTTTGGCGAAGTCAACAAGAAATTTTTCAAATTACAGAACAGGGGGCTGTTTCATGCCCAGACAGCTGAAAACCACCGCAGTCGCGCCGGCCACCATGGCGGAAATACCCAGCACCAGTCCGGTGATGGCAAAGGCTTTTTTCATATGCTCCATCCTTTCTCCCGGCGGGCCGGGCGTATCGTTTTTGGGGAACGGCCAATCCTATAATAGATGTAGTATAGTATAACACACAATGAGACAAAAAGCATCCATTCTTCTGCGGAAAAACCGAAAAGGGAAAGAAAAAGTTTTGCCCGGGACGAAAAAAACAGTTGAAAAATCCGAACCAATCCGTTATACTATTTGAGTAACACGCCGGTGTGATGGAACTGGCAGACGTACGGGACTCAAAATCCCGCGGTGGCAACACCGTGCGGGTTCGACCCCCGCCACCGGCACCATACTGGAATGGAAACATTCCACTTGAAGAGCCCAGCCAATTTGGCTGGGCTCTTTTCATAACTGTTTCCAGCAGAATTAGTTGAGCTGGGCGGAAAAATATGTATGCTTTCGCAAACAGCAAAAGTGAATGAACGGCTGATCGTAACCCCGAGAAGAACTGTTATGTTCTTCTCGGGGTTTTGTTGAATATTAACTTTGATTTCCTATTGACTTTAATATTATTTATGATATACTCAATATAGTTAAAGTGAAAACGAAAGGAGAATTGAAATGGAAATAGATAAGATTCCACAGTGGATTCTTGCATTGGAACCGGAAGATGCGACTTTTCTTAAAAATTTTGTGCTGAAATCCGGGTCGCTCAAAGAAATTGCTCGCTTGTATGAGGTATCCTATCCCACTGTTCGTCTTCGTCTGGATAAACTGATCCAGAAAATAGAGCTGAACGATAAAAAGGAGGAGGAGCCCTTTTCCACTTTCATCAAAGGGCTGGCCGTGGATTCCAGAATCGATCTGGAAACGGCGAAGCTTATTATTGATAAGTACAAGCAAGAGAAAGGAGAATAGCAATGTAATATTGGATCTTTATGATCGCTGTCATAGGCCTTTTTGCAATCCATGAAAAACGGGACATTGGTTTATAACTGAGAACCTTTGATTGAATGAGCATAGATGCGTAGGGCTGAAATGATGAAAGCAAGTGATATATAAGGAAAGGGAGAAGCGAGAATGATTGATGTAACGGTTCTAGAACTTGTTGCTGGTTTTGCTATTGCGTTGGTATTGATGGTGGCTGAGAATCTCTTGTGTACAAAG
>JAHZHY010000104.1 GCA_019420045.1 Clostridiales bacterium | reverse complement strand
CTCCGGCGTGGCTCCATGGCCTGCCTTGCCCTGGATGGTGATCTTGAAATAGTCGGCGGCGGAAAACACCGGCCCTTTGGACCCGGCCACCGTTCCGGCGGGCAGAGAGGGCATATTGTGCATCCCAAAGACCATATCCACCCCTTCCATGCCGCCTTGCTCAATCACGGCCTTGGCGCCTTTGCCCACTTCCTCGCCCGGCTGGAAGATCAGGCGCACATTGCCGCCCAGGCTCTGCCGCTCCTGCCACAACAGCTTGGCCGCTCCCAGCAGCCCTGCCATATGCAGGTCATGGCCGCAGGCGTGCATCAGCCCTTCTGCTTCGCTGGCAAAGGGCGCATCCATATCGGCCCGCAAAGCCACCGTCTTGCCTGGACGGCCCCCTGCAATCTCGGCCACCACCCCGGAAGGGCTCAGCTTCCGATGAGGAATGCCGATCTCATTGAGCTGGGCCATGATAAAGGCCGTGGTTTCTCTTTCCTCCATGCTCTTTTCCGGGTGCTGATGGAAATGCCGCCGCAGGGAGACCATGTATTCCTCCAGCGCCTTTGCCTTGTCCAAATAACTCACAGGTATTTCCTCCCTTTGCTCTTTTTTTCAGCATACCACATCCCGGCCCATTTTCCTAGCCTGAGGGAAAAATTCCCTGGCGCTCCTTGTTATTTTCACCATATTGTGCTATAATTTCCCCAAGTTACATAGGCATTTTCTACAACCATTTTTGTGGAAAAGGAGGGCTTCCCATGATGGCATTCTGGCTGGAACAAGGGGAATACCTGCTGCGGATCCTGCTGGCCATGGGCTGCGGGTTTCTGCTGCGCTTCGGCCGTCAGCGCAGCCCGGTGGTAGCGGGGGGCTGGAGCCTGGCTATGATCGCCGCTTCCGCTTCTTTGCTGATGATCGTGTCCAAATATGGCTTTTTCGATCTGCTTCCCCAGGAAGGCATCGGTCTGGACCCCTCCCGAGTGGCCGCCGGGCTGATGACCGCCATCGGTTTTCTGGGAAGCCTGATCTTTGTTCACAAACAAACGGTGGTGGGTCTGCCCACGGCGGTGGTCATCTGGGCCACGGTGGGTGTGGGCATGGCCATCGGTGCGGGGATGTATGTGGTGGGCATCTTCTCCGCCCTGCTGATGACCGCGCTGTATGCCCTGCCCTCCAAAAGCGCCAGCCTGGTGAAAACCCCTATGGCCCAGCGCCTCACCGCCCGGCTGATCTGGAATGAGGCCGCGCTGGAGACCTTGTGGCGGGCCCTGGAGAGCAACCATATCCAGGTGATCAGCTATACCATTGCCCGTCAGGAGCAGAATTTCCTGATGGTGGAGCTGTATGTCTCCTTCCCCACCGGCTTTTCCCTTCCCCAGGTGCTCAACCTGCTCAGCTCCATCCCCTGCATCCAATCCATCAAACTCTAGTGGCGTGCCGCCACTCCCATACTGCGCTGCCGCGCTGGGCAACAGAACCAGAGCTGGTTGTATCCACTTGCTTCCATCACGCAACCCCGCCGGGAGGCTGGAAAAGGGTCGGGGAAAAACTTAGTTTTTCCCCGAGAGACAGCGGCGGCGTCACCTTCCGGAATGATGGTTATTTCGGCTTTACGCCGAAATAACACGCCGCCAATAGCAAAGAAACAGGCCCAGTGAAACAAAGTTTCCACTGGGCCTGTTTCTTTTGCGAGCCTTTGCCGCAGCAAAGGCTCTGGCTCTAGTCTTCCCATTCTTCTTTCTTCCGCCAGTCGGGGACCCACTCTTTCAGCTGTCCCAGCACGGCGGCGTCACAGAGCACGGTAACGGCAATGCCCTCGGGCACATAATCGGCCTTTTTCACCTGGGCCTTCCGGTAGAGCATATCCA
>JAHZHY010000103.1:2426-2653 GCA_019420045.1 Clostridiales bacterium | reverse complement strand
CCCGGAACACCGTGAGGCATGGAGGAATTGGGACCGCTGACGGCGATGATATCAAAGCTCATTCCCTCGGCCCCATGGCAGAGCATCCGGTAATTCAGCTCTGCTGCCAGCTGCTTTTCTGTCACGCCCGGGCGGATCATGGGCAGCAGTTCCTCAAAGGCGGCCTCGGCCATCCGCTGGGCGATGACAATGCACTCCACTTCCCCTTCTTCCTTCACCTGGCGCAC
>JAHZHY010000103.1:0-2416 GCA_019420045.1 Clostridiales bacterium | reverse complement strand
CAGCAGGGCAAAGCCTGCTCATACTGGTGATAGGCCGACACCGACATCCGCCGGTCCTCGTATCCCAGGGTCTTGACCTGGTGCTTTTTCAGCAAAGCCGCCAGAGGGGTCATATAATCCCCGCCTGTCACCATCTGCACCTGATACCCCTGGGGCGCCGCCGCTTTCTCCGCCGCTTCAATATAACGGAAGTCGGTGAAGAAATACCCATCCCCCTGCTCCGTGATCAGGCAGGCCCCGGCGCTGGAAGGAAAGGTGGTAGCGTACTGCCGGTTCACCGGCGATGTGATGAGCACCGCCTCCACCGGCATCTTTTTCACCATTGCTGCGATTTTTTCCAGTCTTGTTTGTTCCATATATCATTCCCCACTTTCCCGCAATGATATTCTTGATTTCAAACATTTTATGCCCGTATGGCCGGTTCTTCTCCCCGGGCCCGAGCCTGATAGATCTGCTGCATCAGAAGGGCATCTTCCGCCTGGGTCCCTGCCGATTCACAGATCACCCGGGGATGCAGATCCAGAGCCAGAAGGGCCTGGGCACAGTCATCGAACCAAGGGCCATATTCCTTGTCCTCAAAAGTCAGATGACGCACCTCGCCCCCTTTGCCATATTCAATGTGGCTGAAATGGACATGGAAGTGGCGCATCCGCTCCTTCCCCAGCTGGGAGATCAGATATTCCAGCAGTTTCATATGATCTTCTGCACATCGGAGACTTCCCTGCTCCCGGGCATTCAGATGCCCGAAATCAATACAAGGCAACAGCCGCTCATCCATCTGACAGATGGCTGCCACCTCTTCCAGTGTGCCCATCACATTCTGCTTGCCCATGGTCTCCACACACAAGGTGATATCACCGCAGCCTTCCTGCTCCATCCGCCGGAGAATCTCCCGGAGGCCTGAAAGCGTGTTTTGCAGCGCTTCTTCCCGGGTCAGCTTGGAAAGGCCGCCGCAGTGGACCACCACCCGATCAGCCCCCAGCCAATGGGCCGCCTGGCAGCTTTGCAGGATGTAACCCACATTCTTTTCCCGACGCTCCGCTTCCCCGCTGGACAAATTGATAAAATAAGGAGAATGCACCGACAGGCCGATACCCGCTTCCCGGGCTTTCTGTCCGATGGCCCGCCCGGTTTCCTCTCCCAGATTCACGCCCCGGCCGCACTGGTATTCCAGAAGCTGCAGGCCCATTTCCTTCAGCCACCCCGGTGCAGCGGTGGATGATTTATACTTTTGGCGGAAGGAATCACTGTTTCCCGCCGGACCAAATTTAATCATATTTTCCTCTTTTCTCCCCGGTATCTTTCCCATTTCCCTCACATAAAAATACGCCAAGGGAAGTCTCGTCCCCATCCACCGGGATGCTTTTCGCAAATGTTTTCTTCATAAAAATAGTATCACATTTTGTGGGCAAATAACAAGGGGGAAGCCATTTTATGTTGACACAAACGCCCGTTTACATCGTGGCGGCCGGAGAGGATCTTTTCCCTGCGGCCGCCTTGTCCATGCCCTGTCTCCACCTGGCCTACACCCTGGGTGCGCAAGGTCAGCTGCGCCGGGACGGACCGGACTCCCAGAGCCCTGGCGGCCTGATGGGTTTTTACGACAAAGGGCTCACTCTGCCCCTTTCTCTGGATGCAGGCCGCCTGATCCGGCAGATCCGGGAGGAATGTTCCCGCCGCCGCTTTTCCGGCGTGGTTCTGGATACCCAAGGCCCGGCTGCTGAGGAGCTGGTTTCCTCCCTCTCTCCCCTTCTGGATCAATGGAACATTCCCTATTATGTACCCATAAAACTAGCCTCTCTGGCGCCCAACGCCTGCTATCTTCTGCCTTCCACCCTCTACGAAGGAAGTTTTGACGATATGCTGGAACAGTACTGCCGCCGGTATCCTGTTCACCGCCTGGCCCTGGATGTGGTGCGGCAGTGCCGCCGCTTTTCCATGCCGGCCCAGAATCATCAGGGAGAATCACTGTCCGCCCAGGAGTTTTTCCGTCTCCAACGGGAATATGAACCGGTGAGCTTTTTCTCCCAGGAACTGTGTGCCCGTTATTTTACCTACCGTCAGGGCCAGGAAACCTATTTTGTTCTGTATGACGATCCCTCCACCGTATCTTCCAAGCTGAACCGGGTCAGACGGATGGGATTGGGAGCCGCTTTTGTGCTCTACCGGGATTTCGGCCCGTTGTGCCGCACCTTTTTAACTCCTTCTCCGGATGCTTCCTTATAATACAAATAACTTATCTGGCTAGAGGGAACTGTTTGTCCTACCCTTAATCAATTTGCAAAAAACATCGACCTGTGCGTCGTTTTTTGCACCTCTCAAGGGCGGGGTGCCCCCGCAGGCAAACATTCTTTGCCCGGGCGTACACAACCTGCCGGATCAAAGAAAAAACAGGAGCGGCGGCTCGCCGCCAGAC
>JAHZHY010000102.1 GCA_019420045.1 Clostridiales bacterium | reverse complement strand
CTCTCCCAGCCCCACCGCCATTGTGGTGGGGAAGAACAAGGTGGATGCCGCTGAACTGGCTTTTTATCTGGAATACAACCGCCTCAACCTGCAATCCCAGGATGGCAGCACCGAAGAAGAGGACGCCGACCCCTCCCTGGAAGAAGCCAAGGAAGCCGCTCTGGAACAGATCGTCACCGCTGAGATCGTGCGTCAGCAATGCGACAAGCTGGATCTGGAACTTTCCAAAGAGGAAAAAGAAGAGCTGAAACAGAACAAGGACGAGCTGATCGAAGCCCAGGGGGGCACAGCAGGATACCTGAAATACCTGCGCCAATCGGCCATGGCCGACCGGGTTTATGACAAATTCCAGGAAAACACCCTTTACTATGACAAGCTGTACGATCATATGGTAGGGGAGGGGGGAAAATATTCCTTCTCCGATGTGGATTTGCGGCAGTTTTTCTCGGAAAATTACGCCACCGTTCAATACATTCGCCTGGGCTTTTCCTCCGCTCCTGAGCGGGGTATGGACCGGGCCCAGACCATTCTGGAACAGGCTCAGGTGCCCGGCGCCGACTTTACCCAGATGGTGGCCCTTTACAATGACGACCCCTATATGACGGAAAACATCCAGGGCATTGTCATGACGGCATCCCAATGCGAAAACTCTCCCCAGTTTGAAACGGTCTTCGATCTGGAAGAAGGGGAGATCACCGGCGTGCTGGTGGGCACCGATGGTTATTACATCGTCAAGCGGCTCCCTCTGGCTGTGACCTATTATGATGACAACCAGGATGCCATTTTGCAGGAAGCCCGGGATGTGCAGTTCAATCAGCTTCTGGAAAAGTGGACCGAGGAAGCCAGCGTGCGCACCACTGACATCTATAAAAAAATGGATTTTGACAATCTGTGGGACTATGTGGAATAGTTCAAAGCCGCCCTTTTGTGGGCGGCTTTTTTCTTGACAGTTTGGTTTACACATGGCAAACTAAAACTACACAATGTAAACCAAGGAGGTTTTACCCATGCCCGATCTCACCATGGGGGCCATCGAGTCCCGCTTTGCCGATATCATCTGGAACAACGAGCCTATTTCCTCCGGCCAGCTGGCCCAGGAGAGCCTGCGGCTGCTGGGCTGGAAAAAGAGCACCTCTTTCACAGTGCTGCGGCGTTTGTGCGAAAAGGGGATCTTCCAGAACCAAAAGGGGACGGTGACCTCCCTCATGTCCCGGGATGAATTTTACGCTGCCCAAAGCGAAAAATTCGTGGAGGACACCTTCCAAGGCTCTCTTCCCGCTTTCCTGGCCGCCTTTGCTTCCCGGAAGAGCCTGACACCGGAGGAGGTGGAGTGCCTGCGCCGCATGGTGGATGAATACCAGGAGGGATAGAAATGGCATCCTTTTTCTCCCAGATGCTTTTCATCAGTCTGGCCGGGGCCGGGGCAGCTCTGGTGGCGATGTTCCTCCGCCTTTTTCTCAAAAAAGCGCCCCGGTGGTGCACGCTGCTGCTGTGGGCTTAGGTGGCCCTGCGGCTGCTGTGCCCCTTCACTGTGGAGCTTCCCTTTGCAGTGGCCCCATCTCCGTGGGCCCCATGGGAAAGAGAAGAGGCCGCAGCCCAACCTTCGCCCTTTTCCCCGGAAAACATCAATGGCATCCCGGATGTAACCTTTGATGTGCCGTCTGCCACGGAAACTCCATCGGAAAATGCCCCTTCCCCCATGACGGCCGCCTTTTTCCTGTGGGTGGCCGGATTGGGCGTGATGGCCGGTTACACCCTTTTTTCCCTTCTGGCTCTCCGGCGCAAACTGGGGGAAAGTGTAATCTGGAAGGACAACATCTGGCTGTGTGATCACCTGCCGTCCCCCTTCCTCCTGGGACTGTTCCGTCCGAAAATCTATCTTCCCTCGTCCCTCTCAACCCAGGACATTCCCTATGTGGTGGCCCATGAGCAGACCCATCTGAAAAGGCTTGACCATGTGTGGAAGCTGCTGGCCTTTCTTATTCTGGCTGTCCATTGGTTCAATCCGGTGCTGTGGTTTGCCTATCTGCTTTTTTGCCGGGATCTGGAGTTTTTCTGCGATCAGCGGGTGCTGGACAAACTGGGAACAGAACACAAAAAAGGATATTGCCAGGCTCTGATCCGGTGCAGTGTTCCGGGAAAATTCACTGCCCCCTGTGCTCTGGCCTTTGGGGAAAGCTCTTTGAAAAGCCGTATCCGGCAGGCCCTTCATTACCAAAAGCCCGCTGTCCGCTGGGCCTTTCTGGGGGCCACCGCCTGTCTGCTGGCCGCCCTGTGCCTGTTTACTGCACCGCAGGACGCCCAGAACCCGGAAGATTCCGCCACCTTATCCCATTCTGGGGAGCAGTATGTCTTTTCCTCTTCCCAGGACAGCGCCCGCCTGACCCTCTTCCCGGACACCAAAGAATTCACCTTTTCCCCTAGTTTTCTGTCCTCTGCCCTTCACACCGGCCGCTACCAGGAGCAAGGAGATGCCATCACACTGGAAAGCACCCAGGGAAATCGCTACCGCTTCCTGCGGCAGCAGGGGGGCTATGTTTTCCAGGCGGAAAGCTCCGATCCCATGCCGGAATTTCGCTATTCTCCCGGGGCTGCTCTTTCCTCCGCCTTGCCCGACGGCAGTCTGTTTGTCCCTGAAACCTCGCCATCCTATATGGACCAGGCTCTTTTGGATGTGGATGGGGATGGCACCAAAGAGGCCTGCTATCTGTGCTATGGTCCTACCTCCGGGGTATTCACCTTCGCACTGGCCGCTTTTGAAGAAGATCAGGTGGAATATTTCAACATCTATTCCTGTAATTTCGCCACCTTCTCCTTTGCTGAAAACCGTGAAACTCCCACGGTGCAGGCCATATCCCAAAACGGCTCCGTCGCCTTTTTCACCATCACTTCTCAGGGAAAGGATCTGCTGCTGATGCAGGGCGATCAGTCTTTGCCTCTGTGGGGCGATGCGAACGATCAGGGAGTGGATTCTCCTCATCTTGCCTATTGCATCCACCGATAAAAACAGCCCCTTGGCATACACACGCCAAGGGGCTTTATACTATCTGTATTTAATTTACAAAATATCAATCAATGTGATCGGTGTAGCCCTTTTCCTTGCGGAACTGCTTCCAATCTTCCAGGCTTTCCCGCAGCAACTGGGTGCAGTTGAGACCATAGGGGCACTTGCTTTCACAAGCACCGCAGCGGCGGCAGTTTTCCACTTTTTCCATCTCCTTGCACCATTCCTCGGTCATGTATTGCTGCCAGGGAGAGCGGCGCAGCAGCTGGGGCAGACGGGCGATGGTGTTGATCTGAATGCCTTCCCGGCAGGGCATGCAATAGCCGCAGCCACGGCAGAAGTTCCCGGCCAGCTCTTTCCGGTCCTTTTCGATGACGGCCTGGAGTTCGGGGGTCATGGTGATCCCTTGCTGGGCGCAATCCAAAAATTGCTGCAATTCCTCTTTTTTCTGGATGCCCCAGATGGGCACGGCGTTGGGGATCTGCTGGAAGAAGGCATAGGCCGCCTGGGCACAGGTGATCAGGCCGCCGGACAGAGCCTTCATGGCAATAAAGCCCACATCCAGCTTGCCGCACAGGTCGATGAGGTCGATGTCCTCCTGGGGAGAAATGTGGGATACGGGGAACTGAACGGTGTCATACAGACCGCTCTTGGCTGCCGCT
>JAHZHY010000101.1 GCA_019420045.1 Clostridiales bacterium | reverse complement strand
AGGCGCGATCTGCCGCTCATAGACCCGCACCATCATGGCCGCCGCCTGCTCCCGGCTGAGCAGGTCGTCGGGCTGGAAGGTGGTCTCGCTCATGCCGTTGACAACGCCCAGGTTGTAGGCCTTGAGCACCTCGGTGTCGCTGCAATCGGTGAAGGGATTGACCACGGCAGGCAGGGCCTTGACGCCGCTCATCTTTTCATAGGTCTTGACGGCCACTGCGGCAAACTCCAGCCTGGTGATGGGCTTGGTGTAGTCCGCATCCTTCAGCACATCGGGGATCAGGCCATAATCCTCTGCCTTTTCCAGCTCCTCGCCGGCCCAGGCCGAAGCATAATCCCACTCGCACAGATACCCCAGCAAGGTGTCCGAACCGGCACGGTTGTTGGAAAAATCGTTCCAATAGCCGTTGCTGGCCCAGTTGCGCTCGTCGATGGCCATGCCCAGGTAATCTTCGTCATGCTGGCCATTGGGGGAGATGTTGTCCAGGCTGTAATAGTTGTCCGGCTGCTCTTCATCCCAGTTGGTGTAATCCCACACCTCCCCGGTGATCCAGCGCCAGACGCCTTCCTCCGCTTCATCCGTTCCCAGCCAAGAGCCCGACCGGCCGCTGAAGCCCTGGAGGTATTCCAGGATGGCCTCCTGTTCCGCTTCCGAGGTGATGGTTGCCAGGTGGCCGCCCCGCCGCTGGCAGGCCTCCTTTGCCTCTGTCCAGGTCATCACATCGGCGCAGGCATAGTAATAATGGCCCTGAAAACGCATGGCATCCCGGGGGATTCCCACAGGTTCCCCTGCACCCATCGCTGTGGGGAGCATGGTGAATACCATGGCCGCCGCCAGCAGCAATCCCAGCACTCTGCTTTTCATCGTTTTCCCTCCTGTTTCGTTTGTCCCCATGCTGCGCCGTCGCCCCATGGGCAGGCCGCAGCATGATTATTTACAAGTTATTCTAGCACCCATTTTTTCAAAAGTCAAAACAGGCGGAGTGCCTCCGCTGGCAAAACTTTCTTTGCCCAGGTAGACACAACCGGCCAAGGCAAAGAAAGGAACGGGTCCAGCGTCACGCTGGGCCGGGTGTGATAAACCATCACCCGGAAGGGGCCAGGGTGCAGTCCTGGCCAAGCGTCTGACAGTCATACTCTCTTTGCCCTGCTTCAACCAATCTTCCCAGCTCTTTCTGTGGCACTTGGCACCTATCGGGCCCCGCCGGGAGGCTGGAAAAAGGTCGGGGAAAAACCTAGTTTTTCCCCGAGTGCCATCGGCGGCGTCACCTACCGTCCTGCAAGTTATTTCGGCTTTACGCCGAAATAACACGCCGCCAGCGGCCCAGGAGGGGCCCAACGGCTTTCGCCGCTGGGAAGAAGCCTGGGGCGACACCCGCCGCAGCGGGTGTTATGGCACTATTGGTTGGATCTGCTCCCCTTCCAGGGCCTTTTCCAGGGTATCGGGGATGCGCTCCATCAGTGCCACCATGCTCCGGGGCTTTTTTATGGGATCATCCTGGGCAAAGGGCACGAAAAACACATCCCGGCGGCATAAAAGCTCCCCGATGTTCCGGGAAGCGGCTCCCAGAGCATCGTTGGTGGACACCGCCAGTACCAGGGGCCCGCCGCCTCTCAGATGGGCCTTTGCCGCCATGAGCACCGGGGTATCGGTGATGCCCAGGGCCAGCTTTGCCAGGGTGTTGCCGGTGCAGGGGGCGATAACCATGATGTCAAACATCTTTTTGGGCCCGATGGGCTCGGCGGCTACCACCGTGGTGATGCTCCCCCTCTGGCAGATGCCCTCCACCGCCGCCCGGAACTCCGATGCCTTAAAAAACCGGGTATCCCACTCCCGGGCCGCCGGAGACAGCACCGGATAAACCTGATTTTCCTTTGCCAGCTCCTCCATCACCGGCAGAATCCGGTGGAAAGTGCAAAAGGAGCCGGTGATCCCGAAGCCGATGTTCTTGTTTTTCATCATCCAATTTCCTCCTCCCAAATGGTGTGCAATGTATCCCGGATGGCCCGGGCGGCGCTGAGGGGTGCGTATTTTCCCGGCAGACCGGAGGCTTTCCGGCAAAGTACCCCTCTTTTCTCCAAGGCGGAAAAATCAGCCCCCCCTGGGTTTTTCGCCCAGGGAAACGCCTCCGTAAAATTTGTGTAAATTGCTATGATTTCCTGCTATTTTGCTAAATTCGCCGGGATGCGGCCCCCTTTCCCCGGCCCTGTGCTATACTGATAACAGAAACAATCTCACTGGGAAAAGAGGAAGATGCCCTATGCCAACCTTTCTGCTCACCGTGGCCGTGGCCGCCCTGGGCGGCTTCATCGGCCGCAAACTGCGCCTGCCCGCCGGTACCATCATCGGCGCCATGATCGCCGTGCTCATCATGAACATTCTGTGGGACTGCGCCAATGTGCCCGATCCCTTCCGGCCCTATATCCGCATCATGGCCGGGGTCTATATCGGCACCCGCATGAGCGCCAAGGATGTGCTCAGCCTGCGCTCCATCCTCCCTGCCACCATCATGATGGTGTTCGGATTGATTTTCCTCAATCTGTGCGTGGGCATCGGCATCAGCGCCGTCAGCCAGCTGGACCCCAAAACCGCCCTTCTGGCCGCGGCCCCGGGAGGCATCCAGGAGATGACCCTGGTGGCCGATGATCTGGGGGCCGATGCAGGCCAGGTGGCCATTTTGCAGACGGTGCGGGTGATCTTCGTCATTGCTTTTATGCCGGTCTTGCTCAAACGGGCGGCCAGCCACGGCTCCCGCCGGGAGGTAACCCCGGTGGACCCTTCTGCCCTGCCCAAGGAGAGCTATTCCAAAAAGCAATACCTGGCCCTGGCGGTGGCGGGGCTCATCGGCGGACTGCTGTTCAACGCTCTGGACATTCCCTCCGGGGCCATGATCGGGGCCATGCTGGGGGCCATGGTGCTCACCTTTTCCGGTCACCAGGTCGTTTTGCCCAAGAATTTCCGCAATGTGACCCAGACTTTCAGCGGGGCCATCATCGGCTCGGGCATGGGCATGGCGGAGGTGCTGGGACTGAAACAGGTGGCCCTGCCTGCGGTGATCCTGGTGCTGGCCCTGGCCTGCATCAACCTGATCGTGGGGTTCTCG
>JAHZHY010000100.1 GCA_019420045.1 Clostridiales bacterium | reverse complement strand
TCTCCTACATTAGGGGGCTTTTTGTCTATTGTCCGTTTTTACTGGTCCAGTTCACTTTTGGAGACAGGCTATTTTTCGTCTTCTTGACATAAAAAATAGTTTAATGTATTATAAAATTAAATGAAGAGGAGGGGGACCTATGAAGAGAAGAGCAAAACTTTCTTTGGCGGCTCTTTTGATGCTCACCCTCGGCGGAAGTGTCTGGGCGGATGGCTTTTTTACTTATTGGCAATCGCCGCAGCAGCTTTCCGATCCGGAAAAGCAGTCGGAGGAGAGGCTGCCCGAGGCCGCTCCATTTTTGGATGCTTATTTTTCCAATCTGCAAGTGGAAGTATGGCAACTGGATGAGAACTATGCCCCTTTGGGCACAGTGGTAGGAGAGAACGATACCACATCCCCGGAGACCGTCCGGTACCAACAGAAGGAAACGGTGATCACCAAGGGGAAATGGACAGCCCTTTTGGATCATGCGGCCCTGCGCAAGCAGGTGCAGCAGTGGAGTGTATCTCAGCTGGGATGGGTGGCCCAAGACCAGGTGACCTTTGCAGCAAGGGAAGGGTCCATGGGGACTCTGACCCTTTCTCCCGGCATGTCCGGAGGAATCCGGGCCTGGCAAAGCGCTTTGGAGATACAGGGCAGCTTTTTGCTTCAGCGGGTCGATGGAGAAGGGACCGTCTATGAGGTTCGCCGTGTGCCTTTTGCAGGGACCTTCCCTTTGTCAGGGTTTCACTTGGAAAACTGGACAAAATGAAAGGGACAAAACATGGCTTTCCATGAATTTGGCGTGATGAAAAAAGCCCCGGCTTTGGAAGAAGTCTATGAAACATACGATCTTTCTCTTTGCGGAGAAACAGCGATAGTGGCGGACGATGAGGTGGATGCTTTGTGGGAGCATTTTGGAAGCATCCCTTGCTTTTGGCATAGCTTACAACGGCCCGCCCAAGGCCTGGCCTGTACCGGCATCACCCTCATTCCTCCGTCGTCTGCTAAAAATCTGTTGGACCGATTGCCCTGGCAGGAGGAGATGTACCCTTTTTGGTGTGTTCTCCGCAACGCTTGGGAAAAGGGATGTTATGTGATTCATTTTGGAATATAAAAAGCCCTGTGAAAGGCACTGAGAGACCTTCACAGGGCTTTTTCTTTAAGATGATGTTTTTCTCAATCAGGCCAGAATGGAGTCGGTGGCGCCGTCTACACCGGCCAGGAGCAGGGCCAGAAGCAGAGCCTGCTGTACGCCCTTATGGGCATCGGTGGTTTCGAAGAATTCCTGCAGGGTGTGAGCGCCGCAATCCAGGCTACCCATGCCCAGGCAAACGGCAGGAATGTTTTTGCCGATGGCCATGTTGCAGTTGGTGGAGCCGCCATGGAAGAAGATGGGCTCATATCCCAGATAGCTGCTGATGGCATAGGTGGCTTCCACAATGGGAGAATGGACATCCTGGGTACCGGCCGGCACATTGCAATAGCGCTTGTGGGTCACGGTGATGGTGTCCTTGCCCCAACGGGCGGTCTCTTCGTCGCAGGCTTCCTGCAAAGCGTTCAGAATCCGCTGGTACAGCTCTTCCAGCACTTCCTGGGAGTCAGAGCGGAGATTGAATTTGATGGTGGCTTCGGGGACGATGGCATGGATGCCGGCGTCGTTGCCTGCATGGAAGTTGGAGACGCAGAAAGAGGTCTTGGGATCTGTCGGCACCTGGAATTCGGCGATCTTGGCTACGGCCCGGGCCGCGGCGTTGAGGGGATTGGCCACCTTGCCGAAAGCGCCGTGGGCATGGCCGCCGATGCCGTGGAAAGTAGCCTCGCAGGTCATGTGGCCGGTGGCTTCATAAGTGATGCCTTCGGCGCTGGGACCATCGATGCTGATGCTGGCATCCACCTGGTTGTCATCCAGCCATTTGAGCATACCGCCGAAGGAGCCGATGCCCTCTTCTTCCACGGTGCCCACAAACACCAGATCACCCTTGGTCTGGATGCCGGCGGCGTCCAGAGCCCGGATCACAGACAGAGGCACTACCATGCCGCGGGTGTCATCCACGATGCCGGGAGCATAAACCCGGGTGCCTTCCTTGTGAGGCTGGGGATTGGTGCCGATGGGGAAAACGGTGTCCATATGCCCTTCCATCAGCACTTTTTTGCCGCCGCCCTTACCAGGACGCAGACCTTCCACATTGCCGTGGCGGTCAATATGTACATTCTCAAGGCCCAGTTCTTTATACATCTCAGCATAACGGGCCGCCTTCTTTTCTTCATGGAAAGTAGGAGCTTCGATTTTGCACAGTTCAATCTGATTTTCCAGGGTCTGGTCGGCATCCTGCTGGGCGAATTCCAGGGCTTTCTGCACCTGGGGCAGGGCCAGCAGCTTGTCCAGTGTTTCCTGGATGTTGGCAGATACTTGATAACTCATCATTGACACTCCAATCGGTAGAAAATTTGCTTCCGGGTTTTATTATGGACTCTCCATGGGGTAAAATCAAGAGAAGGTGAAAACTTCGTGGCACTTGCCAAGAATGGGAGACAGCTTTTGGTGAAATTGCCGCATTGGCACAAAAAATGAAGATATTTCTTTCTATTTGTTTAGAAAGTGATATGATATACTATAAGTATAGAAAAATTCACTAAGGAGGAAGAAATGAATTACGCAGAAATTTTGGGAGGGATGCGCCAGTATTATGGGGAAGGACGAACCCAGAGCTTTGAGGCTCGAAGGAAAAGTCTGGAGAAGCTGGAGCAGGGACTGAAAAAATGGGGCAGCCGGTTGGAACAGGCTCTGGCGGAGGATCTGGGCAAAGCGTCCATGGAGGCCTATATGACCGAGCTGGGCCAGGTGCGGGAAGAGCTGCGTTGGCAGAAAAAGCACCTGAAGCAGAATATGGCGGTAAAGCGGGTGCCCACCCCCATGACCCAGGCGCCGGCCAAAAGCCTGCGCTGGCCTCATCCCTATGGTGTGGTGCTGGTGATGGCGCCCTGGAATTATCCGGTGCTGCTCAGTCTGGGGCCGCTGGTGGGAGCGGTGGCGGCAGGGAATTGCGTGGTGCTCAAGCCATCGGCCTATGCGCCCAAAACAGCGGAAACACTGGCGGCACTGTTGACAGAAGTGTTTGAGGAAGGCCATGTGCAGGTGATCACCGGAGGCCGGGCGGAAAACCAGGCGCTGCTGGAACAGCGTTTTGACTACATCTTTTTTACCGGCGGCACCCAAGTGGGAAAATTGGTGCTGGAGAAGGCCGCCCGGCATCTGACGCCGGTGACGCTGGAACTGGGAGGCAAAAGCCCCTGTATCGTGGCGGAGGATGCCGATCTTTCTTTGACGGCCCGACGGATCGTTTTCGGCAAATTGGTCAACTGCGGCCAGACCTGTGTGGCCCCTGATTATGTGCTGGCACCGAAAGGAAAGGTTCCGGCGCTGGTGGAAGAAATGAAAAAGCAGCTGCTGATGCAGCTGGGACCCACACCGCTGAACAATCCGGAATACCCCCGCATTGTCAATGAAAAGCACTATCGCCGGTTGATGGGACTGCTGGAAGGGGCCCGGATAGAGACCGGAGGGCGGGGAGATGAGCGGACGCTGCGGATTGAGCCTACCATCCTTACAGGAGTGACAGAGCAGTCGCCGGTGATGCAGGAGGAAATCTTCGGGCCCATTCTGCCGGTGGTGGAATACGATACTTTTTCCCAGGCCTTGGATTTTGTGGCAGAGCGCCCCCATCCGTTGGCTCTCTATTTGTTCACCCGCAGCCGGAAGACGGCGCGGCAGGTGATGGACCGGCTGCAATTCGGCGGCGGCTGCATCAATGACACCCTGGTCCACCTGGCCAGCAGCCATCTGCCCTTTGGGGGAGTGGGGGAAAGCGGCATGGGTGCATACCATGGCCAGAAGAGTTTTGACACCTTTACCCATTATCGCAGTGTGCTGTCCCGGGGAAAGGTGGAAAACCCACTGCGCTATCACCCCTACACACCGAAAAAAGAAAAGCTTCTCCGCCGTTTTCTGGGGTGAAGCCTTGGCAAAAAAGAGACGGGGTGCTATACTGCAATTATCCGGTGAAACAGTGCCGGGATTCTTGCAGAAGTGAGGGATTATTGTGGAAGTTTTGGTGAAGACCTATCGTGGGCCGTTGCAGGATATGATGCACACCGGCCATATCGCTGTGGTGGATTATACCGGTAAGCTGCTCTATTCCTGCGGCGATCCGGAGAGAGTCTGTTATGCCCGTTCCTCGGCCAAGCCCATGCAGGCCATGTGCGTGCTGGAAAGCGGCGCTGTGGAAAAATACGGTCTGGACGATCAGGACATCGCTTTGTTCTGCGCCTCCCACAACGGAGAGCCTATGCACATCCAGGCGGTGCGCCGTGCTTTGGGCAAGGCCGGGTTGACAGAGAGCGTGCTCCAGTGCGGCGTCCATTATCCCTTGTATGAGCCGGAAGCCGACCGGATGAAGGCAGCCGGAGAACAGCCCAGCCAGATCCATTGCAACTGCAGCGGCAAACATTCGGGCATGCTGGTCACGGCCGCCGCAATGGGAGAGGATCTGGATACCTATTATAAACCGGAGCATCCGGTGCAGCAGCGCATCCTTCATATGATCGGGGAGATCTGTGAGTACGATCCTCAGAAGATCATTATGGGTACCGATGGCTGTGGTGTACCGGTACACGCTCTGCCCTTGCGGCAGTTTGCCTATGGTGTGGCCCGCATGGCTCATCCGGAGAGCCTGGGAGAAAAGATGGGAGCAGAAGCGGCCCGCATTACGGCGGCCATGGGAAAATATCCCCTTATCATGTCGGGCACCGGCCGGATTGACGCTCAGCTTATGGAAAAATACGATCGTCTCTTCTGCAAATCGGGAGCCGATGGCTATTACATTGTGGGAGATAAAAAGGAAGGCATCGGCATTGCTGTGAAAATCGACAGCGGCAATGGCCAGGCCCGCAATGCTGTGGTGGTGGAAGTGCTCCGTCAGCTGGGGATCATCTCCCAGGAAGATCTGGCGGAATTTGCCGACACCCACACGCCCAAAATGCGCAACCACAAGCAGGAAGAAGTGGGAAGCATGCGTCCCGAGTTCACTTTGCACAAGGCATAACCAACGGGATACATATAAAAAGGTCCGGGGCCATGGGGCCCCGGACCTTTTTGGGAAAAGCGCCCGCCCCGCAAAAGAGCGGGCTGGGAGAAAAGTGAACCATAGCGGAAAGCTAGGGAGGGAGACCTTTCCGCGGTCCGAGAAAAAAGCGATACGATCATGTATATCTTATCCCTATCATACCCCTTTTTTCGATGCATTACTACTGTAAATTATTTGTCAAAATAACCAAAAATTTTATTTGTGAAAAAAGAAAAACCAACTTTTCCTTGGGAAAAAAGGCAATTTTCCGAAAAAATAATCGGCTTTGCGGTAGACGAAAGAGGGCAAAAGATGTTATAATGACCGCAAAGCGATTATTGTACGGATTTTTGAGGCCGCCTTTTCCGCTCCCCATGGATCAGGGAAAAATATGGCCGGCATACCATTTCGCCGGTGCGTCATGGCAACGGTGCAATAACGCTGATTGATAAAATGCTGCGCCAGGCGCGCATAGCGCGGACAGCCCGTCTT
>JAHZHY010000010.1:725-3387 GCA_019420045.1 Clostridiales bacterium | reverse complement strand
GTCCTGTGAGGACCAGACCGGCCAGAGCCAGAACCAATCCCGCCCAGATGCTGCCCTGGGCCACTCCCAGCGCGGTAGTAAAGGAAGAGGCATAGCTCAAACCATTTTTCAGATAGGTAGCAAAGATCAAAAGCAGAATACCGCCGGCAAAAACCGTCAGTACCCGGTTGGTCACATAATCGCTCTCCTGGGCGGCCGTACGCCGCGCCTTATTCTCTGTCTTTTTCAAGATCTCACTCTCCGATATCGAAATTTCCCGTTTGGTACATGATGGCGCACAAAGCGGCCAAAGGCGCCGTCTCACACCGAAGGATCCGAGGCCCGACGGACACCGAAGAAAGCCCTTTTTCCATGGCAAAGGCCGCTTCCTCCTGGCTGAAGCCGCCCTCGGGACCGGTGAGCACGGCGAAGGCGGAACACTGCTTATTGTCCTCCAGCAGCTGGGACAGGGATCGCTTATTCTCCTTTTCGTACAAAAGCAATGGACAGGGGCTTTGGGCCATTTCCTCCACCGCCTGGGCAAAATCCATCACAGGCCCCACCTGCACCACACGGCCCCGCAGGGACTGTTTGCAGGCTTCCAGGGCAATTTTATTCATCCGGGCCAGCTTTTTCTCCCGCTCCTTTTCCGGCAGCTTGACCACGCAATAACGGGACAGCACCGGTACGATGCGAAAGACCCCCAGCTCCACGGCCTTTTGGATCAGCAGATCAAACCGTTCTCCCTTGGACAAACCGGCATACAGCGTCACCTGAATACGAGGCTCTGTGCGGTTGGGAAAGCGGTCTGTGATGCGGGCCTTCACTCCCTGGGGAGACGCTTCCAGAATACAGGCCTCATAATCCATGCCCTCTCCATCGCAGAGGGACAAGCTGTCCCCTTCCCGACGGCGAAGCACACGGCTGATATGGGCGCTGTCCTCGGAAGAAAGCTGCACCGTGTCACCGCTGATATCCTGACGGTTGATAAAAAAACGCACGGCGGCCCTCCTCTTCTCTTATCTTTGTTAGAAGCAGTATCTATTATTTTATCAAAAACTTTCCAACTTGTCCAGTGACAAAGCTTTTTCCTCACTGAAAGAAGGAAAAATTTTCACCTTGTTCACACCTTTTTCCCTAAGTGGAGCATCGTCCAGCCCTCCCGGCTTTTGCGGTTTTTCACCAGCATTCCCTCTTTTTCATAAGCGGCCAGCACTTCGTCTCCCCGCTCATCGATGATGCCGGAAAGCAGAAGGTCGCCCTCTTCCTCCAGCCAGCGGCACAGATGGGGCGCCATGGCGATGAGCACATCGGATACGATGTTGGCCGTGATGATCCCATAGCGGTGCTCTGCCAGCTTCCGGTACATGGCCTCATCCTGGAGAAAATCCCCTTGCAGCAAAGTACAGCGCTCTTTCTCCAGGCCGTTTTTCTCCATGTTCTCCAAGGTGGTGCGGATGGCGTTTTCTTCCACATCACAGGCCATCCCTTCCCGGGCTCCCAGCAGCAGCGCGGCAATGGCCAGAATACCGCTGCCGCAGCCGGCATCCAGCAGCATCCGCCCTTCCAGATCCATTCCCTCCAGCTCTTCCAGGCACAGACGGGTGGTGGCATGACTTCCGGTGCCGAAACTGCTGGCCGGGTCCATCACCAGTACCTTCTGCCCTTCCTCCGGCTGAGCTTCCTCCCAGGAAGGCCGCACCAGCAGCCGAGGACCTACCACAAAGGGCTTATAATATTGTTTCCAGTTGTTTTCCCAATCTTCGCTGCGTACAGGGCGCACGGTCATGGAAAGGCTGCCCAGGGCTTCTTCTCCCTGGCTTTTCAGCTGCTCCACCCGCTGACGGGCCTCGGCCAAAGAAAGCTGACCATTTTCGCTGTCTTCCAGATAGAAGCGCAGTGTAACCCCTGTCTGATCGCTCTTCCGGGCCACCAGACGCTCGTCAATATAATCCCAGCGAGGGGAAGGGGCATCCAGCAGATCCTGTACATCCTGGGGATCGTCGATAACAAATCCCTGTGCCACATCCTCCAGAACGGCCGTCAGTTCTTCGGCCCCGGGACGGGTGGTCTCGATGGAAACTTCTGTGTAATCCATATGCTTCTTCCTATCTTTCTTTTTTGACTCCAAATTTATTAGACGGAGAAAATGGGCATTTTGTTTCCTTTTCGGAATATTTTCTTGTTTTTTCCATTTTTCTCACTTTTTTACACCCCGATTATACCACGCTCCGGACAAAAAGAAAACTCCCTCTCCCCTTCCAAATCCCTTGCGGTTTTTCCTTTATTGTATTATACTGTGCCCATAGGGAAAGGCTCATTTTCATCAAAAAGGAGGAAATGATATGAATCGTATGCTGAAAAAGTCTTTGGCTCTGGTCATGGCTTTGGTTATGGTCTTTTCCATAGCCGCTGTGGCTGCCCCCGTCGCTTCCAATGTGCAGGTCACTGTACTGGTGAACGGCAAACCTCTCACCTTTACCGATGCCACTCCTCAGCTGAAAGATGACCGGACCTATGTGCCTTATCGGGCCGTGTTCGAAGCCCTGGGCGCTGAGGTGGCCTTTGACGGCGCCACTCGCACTGTCACCGCTCAGCGGGACGGTACACAGGTTGCTTTTGTTCTGGGCACCACTCAGGTAACCATTACGGAAAACGGTGAGACCCAGACCGTGGCCACCGA
>JAHZHY010000010.1:0-715 GCA_019420045.1 Clostridiales bacterium | reverse complement strand
CTCAGGCTCTGGGCTGCATGGTAGGCTGGGATCAGGAAACCAAGACAGTCAATGTCATCGATGTGGCTGCCCTCAAGGCCGCTTATCAGGATAAGTTCCAGCTGATGGATCGCGCTTCCAAGGAAATGCAGGAAGCCATGCCCAAGGAGATGTCCTTCTCCGGCAAGCTGAACATGGAGCTGTCTGTCACAGACACCGGCACCACCTATCCCGTTTCCATCACCGGCACTGTCACCGGTGGCATGAATGAGGATGCAGCCAACATGAAGGCCAATCTGTCCCTGGATCTGACCAAGCTGCTGGACGAATCCTCCATGACAGCGGAAGAATACCAGCAGGCTGTCCAGCTCATGGCTGCGCTGAAGAATGTAGAAATCAACTACATCATCAACATGAAGACCGGCATGATCTATCTGAATATGCCGGTTCTGGCTCAGCTGGAGCCTTCTTTCCAGGCCGATGCTTGGTATTCCCTGTCTCTCAATGAGATCTATCAGCAGATCCTGGGTATGGATGTGGACTTTGCCACTCTGATGACTCAGAACCAGGATATGTCCATTGTGGACGCCCTGCTGATGGCAGCCGACATGGTCAAGGACGCCCCCGATGCCTATGCTCAGGTGGTCACCATGCTGAGCACCTGCGAAAGCATCCTGGGTGACAAAGCCTTCACCAAAAACGGCAATGTGTACACTTCCAACTTTGCATTTTCCCA
>JAHZHY010000001.1:2661-15589 GCA_019420045.1 Clostridiales bacterium | reverse complement strand
TGAAGCTCTCTTTGGGTAAGATCATCGCCGTGGTGGGATGTTCCTCGGTGGTATTCGGTTTTGTCTATGGCAGTGTGTTTGGCAACGAAGATCTGCTTCCCGGTTTCAAAGTCTTTGAAAGCGTGGACAACACCAACAAAATTCTGCTCTGTTCGGTGGCCATGGGTCTTTTGTTCATCTCCATTGCCATGCTCTACAACATTTATAACGGCATCCGACAGAAAGATCTGGGAAAGGCCCTGTTTTCCCAGAATGGTGTGGCCGGTTTCATCTTTTACTGGGCGGTGATCGTGGGCGTTTTGTGTACCCTGCTCACCAACATCAAGCTGCTCAGCCCGGTGTATATCGCCCTGCTCATCCTGCTGCCCCTGCTTCTGATCTTTGCCCAAAAGCCCTTGGGGGATCTGGTGGCCCGGCGGAAAGATTGGATGCCCAAGGAAAAGGGCGGCTTTATTGTGGAGAATTTCTTCGAACTGTTTGAAATTCTGCTGTCCTTTGTGTCCAACACTGTGTCCTTTGTGCGTATCGGTGCTTTTGCTTTGAACCATGTGGGCATGATGATGGTGGTCTTTGCCTTGATGGACAGCGTGGGCACCATCGGCAGCCCCATTGTGTTTATCATCGGCAATGTGTTTGTCATGTGCCTGGAAGGTCTGATCGTGGGCATTCAGGTGCTGCGGCTGGAGTTCTATGAGCTCTTCGGCCGGTTCTATTCGGGCACCGGTGTGCCTTATCAGCCCTTTACGGTGCATTTCCGGCGGGAGAAGAAAAGCTGATCCCCTGGAAGAACATAAAAACAAAAATACAATCAGCCCCGCCCGGCGGCGGGGAGGCCCTTATCATAAAAATTTCGCACCGCCGGAGACAAGGAGAAACTTATGGAAATCATGATCGTCACCATTCTGGCCGCTCTGGCCTTTTCCCCGCTGCTGGTCGCTTATCGCCGTCATCAGAAAGGGAAAAACCCCAAGGGTGCTATGGCCCTCAACATCGTTTCGGTATTTGCTCTGTGCCTGCTGACCACCGGTATGGGCATCGGCGGCCATGTGCTGGCTGCTGGTGAGCAGGCCGCTTCGGCTGCTTCCTCTTCCGCCGGCTGGGGTTACCTGGCTATGGCTCTTTCCACCGGTCTGGCCTGCATCGGCGGCGGTGTGGCCGTGGCCTCTTCCGCCAGCGCAGCCATCGGCGCCATTTCGGAAAATGACAAGGTGTTCGGTAAGGCCCTGATCTTCGTGGCCCTGGCCGAAGGCATCGCCATCTACGGTATGCTGGTTTCCATCCTCATCATGCTGCGCCTGTAATCCGGCGAAGAAAAGGGTGAGACCATGCGCTATTTTCTCATAGCAGACAATGTGGATACCCAGACAGGCTTCCGCCTGGCGGGGATCGAGGGCGTGGTGGTACACAAAGCCCAGGAGGTGGAAGAAGCTCTTTCCACCGCCATGAACACACCGGATATCGGCGTGATCCTTTTGTCCGAAGGGCTGGTGCCTTTGTGCCAGAGCCGGGTGGATGATATCAAACTGCGGATGCATACACCCCTTTTGGTGGAGATTCCCGACCGGCACGGTACCCATCGGGCCCCCGACTCCATCACCCAATATGTGCGCCAAGCCATTGGCGTGAAGATCTGAAGGGAGGAGACTGGATGGAAAACGATACAAACAAGCTGGAACATTTTACAGAAACCATTCTGCGGGATGCGGATGAGCGAAGCCAGAAGATCCTGGAGAGTGTGGAAAAAGCCCGCCAGGCTCGGCTTAATTCGGCAGAAAAAGAGCTGAAAGCCCGCATGGAGCGGCAGGTGGAAGCGGGCATTGCCCAGGTGAAGAGCAAAACCGGCCAGGCTGTCTCCCAGAAGATGATGGAAGACAAGCGGAGGCTGTTTGAAAAAAGAGCCCAGGTGGCCCGGAAGATCTATGATGACCTGGCAGAAAAAGTGGAGAGCTGGACGGAAAGCGGCGATTATACCGCCTGGCTCAGCCGTCAGCTGGAAAAGGCCCTGAAGGCGCTGCCGGGGGAGCAGGAGAAGGTCTATCTTTTCTGCCGCACCCAGGATGAAGAATATCTGAAAGGCTGTATGGAGCAGTGCCAGCGTCCCTGGGAGCTGGCGGTTTCTGAGAGCATCCACATGGGCGGTCTGCGTCTGGAGTGCCCGGAAAGCCATATGGCGGTGGACTGCACTTTGGACAGTGCGGCCCAGGAGACCCAGGAGCACATCGCCGAATATCTGGGCCTGCGTCTGGAATAGGCCCGGGAGGTGAAGCATATGAACGAGGAAAATTATCGTGTGTATTCGGTGAATGGCCCGGTGGTCACCGTCAAAGGCGGCCGGGGCCTTGCCATGCAGGACATGGTCTATGTGGGCAAAAGCCGCCTCATCGGCGAAGTGGTGGGCATTGAGCGGGACCATGCCACCGTGCAGGTTTATGAATCCACCACCGGCCTTGCTCCCGGAGAACCGGTGGAACAGACCGGCGCACCGTTAACGCTGGAATTGGGCCCCGGTCTGCTGGGTGGTATTTTTGACGGCATTGCCCGTCCTCTCAAGGCTATCCAGGAAAAGGGCGGCGCCTTTATCCCCGCCGGTCTGGATATCCCCAGCCTGGATGAGAAGGCCAAATGGGATGTGCAGATGCTGGTGAAAAAAGGGGAGCAGGTGCAGCCGGGACAGATCATCGCTCAGTGCGATGAAAAAGGCAGTATCATGCACAAGATCATGGTGCCTCCCACCCTTTCGGGAGAGATTATAGAAGTCAGCCCCGATGGTGCCTATACCGTGCGGGATCAGATTGCACTTCTCAAAACTCCCGACGGCAAGGAACACAGCCTGACACTTTCTCAGAAGTGGCCTATCCGCCAGAGCCGTCCGGTGAAACTGCGCCGTCCGGTGGATCAGCTGATGGTCACCGGCCAGCGGGTCATTGACACCATGTTCCCCATCGGCAAAGGCGGCTGCGCCTGCGTGCCTGGCCCCTTTGGCGCAGGCAAGACCATCATCCAGCACCAGCTGGCAAAATGGTGCGATGCCGACATCATTATCTATCTGGGCTGTGGCGAACGGGGCAACGAAATGACCCAGGTGCTGGAGGAGTTCGGTGAGCTGCAGGACCCCCGCACCGGAAAGCCTTTGCTCAATCGGACGGTGCTCATTGCCAACACCTCCAATATGCCGGTGGCTGCCCGTGAGGCCTCCATTTATACCGGCATGACCATGGCGGAATATTACCGGGACATGGGTTACCATGTGGCTCTGATGGCCGATTCCACCTCCCGCTGGGCCGAGGCCCTGCGTGAGATCTCCGGCCGTCTGGAGGAGATGCCTGCGGAAGAGGGCTTCCCCGCCTATCTGCCCTCCCGTCTGGCAGAGTTTTATGAGCGGGCCGGGTATACCGACAACTTAAACGGCACCGAAGGCAGCGTCACGGCCATCGGCGCCGTATCCCCCCAGGGCGGCGACTTTTCCGAGCCGGTGACCCAGACCACCAAGCGGTTTATCCGCTGCTTCTGGGCTCTGGACCGGGAGCTGGCCTATGCCCGCCATTTCCCCTCCATGAACTGGAATACATCCTATTCGGAATATCTGGCCGACCTGGCTCCCTGGTTTGAAGAGCGCTTCGGGCCCAAGTTTGCCCAGTGCCGGGAGCGGATGGCCCGGCTGCTTCTGGAGGAGAACAAGCTGATGGAGATTGTCAAGCTCATCGGCTCCGATGTGCTGCCCGAGGACCAGAAACTGGTGATCGAATGCGCCAAGGTGGTGCGTCTGGGCTTTTTGCAGCAGGACGCCTACCAGCCCATCGATACCTATGTGCCCATTGAAAAGCAGTATCGCATGATGGATCTGGTGCTCTATCTCTATGACAGCGCCAAGAAGGTGGCCCAGCAGGGCATCCCCATTTCCCAGCTGGTGAGCACGGGGATCTTTGAGCTGGTCACCCGTATGAAATACAACATCCCCAACGATGACTTCTCCCTGTTTGACGATTACAAAAAGAAGATCGACCAGGCGGTGGAGCAGGCCATCAGCAAGAATACCCGCCAGACAGAAGGGGAGGTGAAGCGGGCATGAGAATCGAATATACCGGGGTCTGCGATCTGAACGGCCCCCTTCTCACGGTGGAAGGCGTCCGGGGTGTGGCCTACGATGAAATGGCCGAGATCGTCACCAAAGACGGCCAGGTCCGTTCGGGACGGGTCATTATGATCGATGGTGACCGGGCGGTGCTTCAGGTGTTCGAAGGCACCAAGGGCATCTCCTTGGAGAAAAACAGCGTCCACTTCCAGGGCAAGCCCATGGAGCTTTCCCTCAGCCGGGAGATGCTGGGCCGGGTCTTTTCCGGCGCAGGCCGTCCCATCGATGGCCTGGGAGAGATCTTCCCGGAGGAAAAGCGGGACATCAACGGTCTGGCCATGAATCCGGTGGCCCGTCAGTATCCCAGAAACTGCATCTACACCGGCATTTCGGCCATCGACTGCATGGCCACTCTGATCCGGGGGCAGAAACTGCCCATTTTCTCCGGCGCCGGTATGAGCCACAACCAGCTGGCCGCCCAGATCGTCCGCCAGGCCAAGGTGGGCAGCCAGGATGAAAAGTTCGGCATCGTCTTTGCAGGCATGGGCTTGAAAAAGGACGCCGCCGACTTCTTCAAAAAAGACTTCGAGGACTCCAGCGCTTTGCAGCGGGTGGTGATGTTCCTCAACGAGGCCAGCGATCCCATTATCGAACGCATTCTGACCCCTCGTTGCGCCCTCACCGCGGCGGAATACCTGGCCTTTACCCATGGGATGCACATCCTGGTCATCATGACCGATATGACCGCTTATTGCGAAGCGCTACGAGAATTCTCCTCTTCCAAAAACGAGATCCCCAGCCGAAAGGGCTATCCTTCCTACCTCTATTCCGACCTGGCCTCTCTCTATGAGCGGGCCGGCATGCTGGAAGGCCAGCCGGGCAGCGTCACTCAGGTACCCATCCTCACCATGCCCAACGATGACATTACCCACCCCATCCCCGACCTGACCGGCTATATCACCGAAGGCCAGATCGTGCTGGATCGGGATATGGATCAAAAGGGGATGTATCCCCCCATCGGCGTGCTGCCCTCCCTGTCCCGTCTGATGAAGGACGGCATCGGCAAGGGCTACACCCGGGAGGATCACCCGCCGGTGTCCACCCAGCTGTTTGCCGCCTATTCCAAGGTGCAGGACGCCCGGAGTCTGGCCAGCGTCATCGGTGAAGAAGAGCTGAGCCCGGTGGACAAGATGTATATGCGCTTCGGCCAGCGGTTTGAACAGGAGTTTGTGCAGCAGGGCGTTTCGGAAAACCGCACCCTGGACCAGACCCTGGAACTGGGCTGGGATCTGCTGTGCGACCTGCCCCGTTCGGAGCTGAGCCGCATCGATCAGAAACTGCTGGATCAGCATTATGTAGACCACTCGGCGGCAGGAGGGAGTGAGGACTGATGCCGGTCATCGCGCCCACCAAAGGAAATCTGTCCAAGATCAAGCGATCCCTGGCCCTGGCGAAAATGGGCTATGAGCTGATGGATCGGAAACGGAACATTCTCATCCGGGAAATGATGCTGCTCATCGACAGCGCCAAGCAGATCCAGGCGGAGATCGATACCACCTTTACCCGGGCCTATTCCGCTTTGCAGGAGGCCAATATCAAGCTGGGCGCCTGCCAGGACATTGCCCTGGCTACCCCGGTGGATGACAGTTTGCAGCTGGGCTACCGGTCGGTGATGGGGGTGGAGATCCCCATTGTCACCGCTTCCGATTTCGAAGCCCGGCTGAGCTATGGGTTTTTCGGCACCGATTCCTCCCTGGATAAGACCCTTTATGAGTTTTATCGGGTAAAGAAGCTGTGCGCCACTCTGGCTGAGGTGGAGACCAGTGTCTACCGCCTGGCCAACGCCATCAAAAAGGCCCAGAAGCGGGCCAATGCTCTGCAAAATATCATCATTCCCCAGTATACCGCCTCCATCGCCTATATCACCGGCGTGCTGGAAGAGCGGGAGCGGGAGGAATTCAGCCGCTTGAAGGTTATCAAGGCCCAGAAAGCCAAAAAGACATAAAAACAAAATCCCCGGCAAAGAACGAAAAGTTCTCTGCCGGGGATTTTTTAAATTTTGACAAAGAGGGAAACTTTTTGCCTTTTTGTTTCGTCTCAAGGATTAGAAGAACTTGGCGATGACTTCGGCCACGCCGTCGCCATAGGATTTGGTTGCCACATAGTCGGCAATCTCTTTGACGGCGGGGGAGGCGTTCTCCACGGCCACGCCCAGACCGGCCCATTGGATCATGGCGGCGTCGTTTGAATTGTCGCCGCAGCACACCACTTCATCCGGCGCCACACCATAGCGGCGGCAGATCAGCTCCAGAGCGCTGGCCTTGGACACATCCTTGGCCATGATCTCCACCAGATAGTCCTTGGAGGCTGCCAGAGTCAGGCTGTCGCCCAGTTCCTCCCGCAGCTGACGGTGGATGGTCTCCCGCTCTTCCGGCGATACCACCAATATCATCTTGGGAGAGGGAGACAGAGGATAGGAAGAAAAATCCCCCACTTCCACCACTGGGTTGTGGATCAGATCTGGATCGATATCGGTTTCCTTGGTGCGCTTTTCCACCAGAATCCGGTCTTCGTTGTAAAGCTGCACATAATAGCCGTGTCTGCGGCAAAAGGCGGCGATATCCTTCATGGTCTGAAGAGACAGAGGACGGAGCAGTTCATAGCCTCCTGGCTGGGTAGAGCGGATGAGGGCGCCGTTGTAGGTGGCCAGGGGACAGGTAATGCCCACTTGCCGGGCATAGAATGCGGCAGAGGGGAACATGCGGCCGGTGGCCAGTGTGACCAGAACCCCTCGATCCAGCAGACGGCGCAGTCCGGTCCGGGCTGCAGGGGCCATGGTCAGATCTTTATAGAGCAGGGTGTTGTCCAGATCCAGGGCCAGCAATTTATAGGACATGGAAAAGCTCCTTTCCTCATAGAAATCAGGATGAATGGACAGCGATTGCCATACCGATTTCATTATAACTTCTTTTCAAATAAAAACCAAGGGAACATTTGTCCGGTTTATGGGACAGGGAATGAGATATGATAAGAGCAAAGGAGGTCATAACATGATGCAAAGTGGATTGATGACAGGGTTCAGTTTGATTTTAGGGATGGTGTGTATGGCCTGTGCTTTGCGGGATATGCTGCGGCAGAGGAAGGAAGTTTTGCAGGAAGAGTGGGAGGAGAGCAATGTGATTTATGTTCCCAGGCAGTATTTTTTGTCTGAGGACCACAATGCCCTGTGCCGTTTTTGAGAAAGAAAAAGGCCGGGCATTGGCCCGGCCATGGATATATGGATATTCAGATATTTAATAGTGTTCCAGCAGGTCCCAGATGACCCCGATGTATTTGTCAATGTAGCCACTGGTGTAGAAATCCAGGTAGGAACTCACATCCCGGGGAAATTCAAACAGGCAGGAATCATACCCCAGATTGCGGGTGTAGGCGGTAAAATAGCCATCTCCGCCTAAGTAGGTCAGGGAATTGCGGGGAAAATACCGGTGGAAGGTCTGGGAGAGAACGCCGGAAGGATTGGAAGTGATAATCTGTTGGGTCCAGCCGTGGGTGTCGATATGTATGTTTTTCCCGGAACCTTTATGCTGGATGACAAATTCTTTGAGACGCAAAGCCTCCAAAGCTTGTAGGGGAGCGGTGCCGTTGTAATTGCGGTTTGATGTATGGCGCCGGTAACCGGTTTCAAAGCAGCGGTTCAAGTCGATACCCATGCCATAGATCAGATTGCCTGCCATATCCAGCATGGTGGTGGTGCACCGGCCGGGGCCGTTGTTGGTCCAGCCGGCGGCCACTCCGTCAGGGTTGGCACAGGGGATGACATATACCGTCCACCCCAGCCGGTCCACCCGCTCTGCCTGATTTTCCAGGGAGGCACGGACTTTTTGGCCCAGATAGACCAGTTCGGCTCCATCGGCTGCCCAGTGGTCTTCAAAACCATGAATGGCAAAGTTCAGGATCATCACATTTTTGCCATTGCCGATACGGTAGGCCGTCATATCCCGGCCTTCACCACTTTTGCCAAAGACGATGGTCTCCAAAAGCTCCGGCTCTTCTGCCAAAGTAAAAGTCAGCCGCTTTTCCGGCTCGGCCATGCGGGTCAGGAGAGCGGCCGCTTCGCTGCGGCTCACTGTGCTGTTTGGATGAAAAGTGCCGTATTTGTCAGTGCCGTTGAGGATGCCGGCCTGGTACAGTGTATAGATCTGCTGGCTGTATTCGTCCCCCGGTGCCACATCAGGAAGAGAAGTGATCTGATTCAGCTGAGAAAAATCGTCCCCCAGGGCTTTGGCGAAAAGATAGGCCATCTCGTCCCGGTGAATGGCGGTATTCATTTCGCCTGCGAAATCCCCCGGAGACCACAGGCCATAGGCCTGCGCTTTTTCCAGTGTTTCGGTATACCAGGGGTCTTCTGATGCGGGAGAGCCGGTTTCCTCCTGTTCTTCTTTCGGTTCCGTTTCTTCCGGCTCTGTTTCTTCCGATTCGGCTTCTTCGGGATCTTCTTCTTCGGTGGATTCCTCTTCCTCCGGGGTTTCCGGCAGAGTGCCGGCACCATCGTCTGGTTCTTCCGGGGAAAGGGTGTCTTCTGCATCAGAGACCGATTCTTCTGGCGGCGGGGCCTCCAAAGCTGGAAGCAGGGGGTAGAGCGTCTCGTAGTACCGGACGGCTATGGCAATGCCTTCCGCCACCGTCAGGGAGTTTTCCGGATAGAACCGGTCGTTCAGCATTCCCTGCATGAGCCCCATTTGGGTACATTCCGATACATAGGCGGCATACCAGCTGCTTTCCTGCACATCGACATAGGCCTGAGCCGGAAGACGGGCGCAAAAAAGCAAGGCACAAACGGCGGAGAAAACGCCGAAGTGCCGGAGCAATTTATTCACTTTGCAACACCTCTTGGAATAATTCCTCTATTTTTAAGTATAGCACTAAAAAATAAGGAGTGAAAGGGCTTTTTCCGCAAAAAAACCCTTGTTTTTTGTGTTTGGCCGGGAAGCGGCGCTTTTCACTTCCTGGCAAATCTGCTATAATAACCGCAAAACGGTGATTGAGACCTGAAAAGGAGGGGCCATGATGGGATGCGAACTTTGTCCCCGCCGGTGCGGCGCGCGGCGGAAGGAGGGACAGGCCGGGGCATGCGGCGCCAAGGGGCTGCGTGCGGCCCGGGCGGGGCTGCATCAATGGGAAGAGCCCTGTATCAGCGGCAAAAGAGGAAGCGGCGCTGTTTTTTTCAGCGGCTGTCCTTTGGGATGCGTGTTCTGCCAGAATTACCAGATCTCCCATGAAAAAGAAGGAAAGGACCTGACGGCTTTTCAGCTGGCTCAGGTGTTCGCCCGGCTGGAAGAGCAGGGAGCCCACAACATCAACCTGGTCAGTCCCACCCCCTATGTGGAGGAGATCATCGAGGCTTTTGAGCTATATCGTCCCCATGTGCCGGTGGTTTATAACACCAGCGGTTATGAGCGGGTGGAGACCCTTCAGCGCATCGACCCTTATGTGGATATCTATCTGCCCGATGTGAAATATGTCAGCCCGGAGATCAGCAAAAAATACAGCGGGGTTTCCGATTATTTTGAAATGGCGTCCCAGGCCCTGCTGTTCATGCTGGAACAAAAGCCCCAGGCGGTTTTTGATGAAGATGGGATGATGCGCCGTGGGGTGATCCTCCGCCACTTGGTGCTGCCGGGAAATCTGCGCCAGACCTATTTGCTGCTGGATTGGATGGAAGAAAATATCCCGAAAGAAACATATGTCAGTCTGATGGGACAGTATTTTCCCGCCGGGCGGGCGGCCGATTTCCCGGAGATCGACCGGAGGCTGAAGCCGGGAGAATACCAGCGGGCTTGCAATCGATTGCTGGCCAAGGGTTTTGACCATGGATTTTTTCAGGATCTGGAGTCGGCCAGCGGAGAATATGTGCCGGACTTTGACCTGAGCGGACTGGAGGCAGAAAAATGAGAAGCAGCACCCCCATCCAGTGGGAGAGTTTGCCCCTTCCGGTGCGGCTGGTGATGGAGCGCCTGGAAAACAAGGGTTTCCAGGCCTTTTTGGTGGGGGGCTGTCTGCGGGATCTGCTGCGGGGGGAAAATCCCCAGGATTATGATCTGGCCAGCACCGCTCCGCCGGAAGAGATGGAACAGCTGCTTTCTCCCTATCCAGTGATCGCCACCGGACTGCGGTTTGGCACGGTGACGGCGGTGGTGGAAGGGCAGGCTCTGGAAATCACTCGGCTGCGTCGGGAAGGGGGCTACAAAGACGGGCGCAGACCCGATTGGGTGCTTCCCACAGAGGATATCCGGGAGGACCTGGCCCGGCGGGATTTCACCATCAATGCCATGGCATTTTCCCCATCTCGTGGGCTGATCGATCCCTTTGATGGAGCGAAAGACCTGGAAAACCGGCTGATCCGGGCGGTGGGAGAGCCGGACCGTCGGTTTCAGGAGGACGGCCTGCGGATTTTGCGGGGGCTTCGGCTTGCTTCGCGCCTGGGTTTTGATTTGGAGCAGGAGACAGCCCGGGCCTTGGTGGAAAAGCGGCATCTGCTGGGGCAAGTGGCCCAGGAGCGCATCACAGGGGAATTTATCCGCCTGGTGGAAGGCATGGCAGCTCCGCGGGTGCTGGAGGAATTTTTTCCTGTGGCTGTACAGGTGGTGCCTGAATTGCAGGCCCTGCAGGGGTTTGAACAGCATACTCCCTATCACATTTATGATGTGTGGCAGCATACCCTTCGGGTGCTGGACGGAGTGGGAGAAGGAAGGGAAGTCCGGCTGGCTGCCCTCTTCCACGACATCGCCAAGCCCCAGTGCTTTTTCCAGGGGCGCCGGGGCGTAGGCCATTTCAAGGGTCATGCCGTGGCGGGCGGGGCCGTTACCGGGCAAATTCTCAAGCGGATGCGTTTTCCCACCCAACTGCGGGAAGAAGTGTGCCAGTTGGTGCGCTGGCACGACGAGGATATCCCTGAAACCGATGAAGCGGTGCGCCGGTGGCTCAATTTGCTGGGGGAAAAGCAGCTGCGGCGTCTGCTTCTTCTCCAACAGGCCGACAGCCGGGCCAAATCTCCCCGTTCGGATACTCTGTTTGCCGGGCGGCTCCTAGAGCGGATGGAGAGCATTTTGCAAAGAGGGGATTGTTTTACCTTGAAAGCGTTGGCCGTCCGTGGAAATGACCTGAAGGATATAGGATTTTCCGGACCTCAGGTGGGACGGCTGCTTCAGCGGCTTCTGGATCAGGTGATAAAGGACCCGGAGAAAAATCAGCGGGAAACGCTGTTGGCCCTGGCCCATGGATGGGGAGGGCAGGAGTGAAACACCTCCCTTTCTGAAAACTGATACCATAAAATAATCTTATTTTGGATATTTTGAAGGTATCAAAGTAGGCGTATACTGAGAAGCGTCTTCAAGGCAGAAAGGGGAAGGACGATGGAAAAGAAAAAGTATTTCACGGTGTACCGCATGGCAGTGGTGGGACTGATGAGCGCATTGGTCTTTGCCTGCACATTTATTCACATTGATGTGCCGGTGCCTATGAGCAACAAAGTGATGATCCATTTCGGCAACATTATGTCTCTTTTGGCGGCGCTGCTCTTTGGGCCGGTGACCGGGGGGCTTTCTGCCGGATTGGGCTCGGCCATTTACGATCTCACCGATCCGGTGTATGCGCCAGAAGCCTGGATCACCTTTTTGATGAAATTTGCCATGGCCTGGGCGGCAGGAATGATCGCCCACAGCGGCAAGGCCCACGGGGAGAGAAAAGGGAAAAATATCCTGGCAGCCGTGTGCGGTGCTGGAACTTATGTGTTTCTCTATGGCTGCAAAACAGTGGTGATGCAGCGCTTTGTCATGGGTGCGGTATGGCAGGCGGTATGGCCGGTGGTCATCAGCAAATGCAGCGTTTCTCTTTTCAATGCTGTGCTGGCTTCGGTGTGCTCGGTAGCCCTCATGGAGCTGCTGCGCCGCCCCCTGACCCGGGCCGGTGTATTTGGTCGCCTGAACCGGCAGTGAAACAAAGGAAAAACGGCTCCTTCAGGGGGCCTTTTTCTGTGCCTTTTTGTTGCGGCGAAAAAGGGGATATGCTATAATCAAAAACAAATATGGTGGTGAATTTATCCATATTCAAAAAGAAAGAAAATGGAAAAAGGAGAGACTGGGCATGAGAAAAAAACCGTTTTTTCGGATGATATCGGCGCTTGCTGCAATATGGATTCTGGTTCAAAGCGGAAGCGCATTGGCTTATTCCGTGCGGCAGTCTACCATTGAAAATAAGGAAGACAGCCGTCTGGCATCGCTGCAGCAGTTGATGGAAAAACAGGCGTTTGCCACGGCGGCCAATAGGGAAAAGGCGATAGAGGGGGCGGAATATCTGCTGTTTGACAGCCCGTATGCAGCGGTGGAGGGCGGCACATTTCCCTATCCCAACAGCGGCGGTTATGTAATGAATGTGGATGATGGCACTTACCAGGTGGAGGTGAAGGCCGCCGGATGTTATGCCTATTCCAAATATGCTTCCTATGTGATCTATGGGGATTTCGGAGAAAAACGCTGGCTTCAGGATAAAGATGGACAGGAGATCACTCATACCGATGAATTGACAGGAGAGATCCTGCGGGATTTCCTGCTGCGTTATGGCCAGATGGGGGAGCATTTGCGCCTGGACAAGGTGCATTCGGTCACTTTTCTGGCCGGGGATGAAGAAGGATTCTATTTTACGGAATATTCCAGCGACAACGACCCTTTTATCCGGCTGCGCTATGTGACTTATGAAAATTTTGCAGCTTCGGCCCGGAAGGAAAACACAGCAATCTGGTTTTTGGACAGACCAGAATATTACAGAAGATTCCTCTGAAAATCAACTCCTGTGGAGCCA
>JAHZHY010000001.1:0-2651 GCA_019420045.1 Clostridiales bacterium | reverse complement strand
GAAAATGGTGAGAACGGGGAAAACATCCTGCCTGAGCCAGAAGAGGCACAGGACATCCAGGTTGTGGTGTATCTGGACCCGGATTACAGCCGTCAGGTGGAACTCACCGTGAAGTCCGGGGAGGCTGTGGGAGCCTTGCCCGTGCCGGAGAGCGTGGAAGGAGCCGTCTTTGCAGGATGGTATACAGATCCGCTGGCCGGTGAACAGGTGACCGAAGTCACCGTATTCCAGAATATTTCTTCTGTGACCCTCTATCCTCGGTATCAGCTGGCAGCCGCAGGGGAGCGGCATACCGTTACATTGCAAAACCGACAGGATGGAAGCAACCTTGGCATTTGTCAGGCGGTAAACGGAGATGTGTGGAATCTGCCGGAGCCTGCGATGCAGGGGTATGTTTTTGCAGGGTGGTATGACGGGGAGGGAACTCCTTATTATAATGGAGAAACCATCGCTCTCAGCGGAAATATGGTTTTGTATGCTGTTTTTGAAAAGACCCCCGAGACCACTATTACTTTGCAGATCGGAAATCCATCGATGACCATCAATGGCATGGAGCAGATGATCGATCCCCAGGGAACTGTGCCGGTTTTGCGCCAGGACCGCACCTTGCTGCCTGTGCGGGCGGTGATGGAAGGTCTGGGCGGCACGGTGGAGTGGGACGGAAAAACCCAGACGGTTTCTCTGACCCGGGGCCAGCAAACGCTGTTTTTGCGTATCGGCAGCACATCGGCCTGGGACAATGAGGGCGCCTGGTTTACGCTGGACAGCCAGCCTATCCTTCTCAATGACCGCACCATGCTGCCCATCCGCTTTGTGGTGGAATATTTCGGCGGTACAGTGGAATGGATCGGAGAGACTCAGACTGTAAAGATCATGGGATGAAAACCCGAAGGACAACTTTCAGAAAACAGAAAAAGCCGCCCTTTCTTTGAAGAAAGGGCGGCTTTTTGTGCTGTTACAGCGAAATGGTTTCTCCTGGGGAAACCAGGATGCGGCCGTCACAGTGGAAGCGGGCGGCGTTTTCCGGATCGTAAAGCAGGCCGTTGTCGCTGGGGCAGGTATGCACCGGGATGCTGTGATGGGCGCCGATGACGGCGGCACAGCGGGAGGCTTCTGATGCATCCATGTTGTAAACACCATCGATGGGTAAGATGGCATAGTCCAGCTTCATGGGCGCCAGGACAGTTTCCATGGCGGGAATGAAGGAAGTGTCGCCGGAGGCATACACAGTGATGCCGTCCAGAGTGATGACAAAGCCCACACAGCAGGAGGGATCATGGTTCTTGTTTCCGGCGGGTACAGCCTGCACCTGAATGTCATCCAGAGTGAACTGGCCGTAGTGCCCGCCTTCCAGAGCTTCCTTCCAGGTGATGAGGGCGCAGCCCGGAGCCCGGGCGGGTTTGTCGATACAGTTGTGGTCGTAGTGATCGTGGGTCACCAGAATCAGATCCGCAGGTTTATCGTATCCTTCTCCGGCAAAGGGGTCCACATAGATCACCTTTCCTTGGGCGGTTTCCAGGCGGAAACTGCCGTGGCCTTGATAAAAAAGTGTTGCCATAAAATGCTGCTCCTTTCTGATTGAGGAGAAAATGGACGGTCGCTTTCTTGTTTTCATTGTACCATGGCTGGCAAGTCCATGCAGACTTGCACGCCGCCCATGCGGCGTAAAAGCGGCGGAGCCGATTTTGGCTATGGTGCAACATCAACAGCAGTGGTTTTGTTTGCAAAACCACGAAATACATAGTATTCTGCTCCATATTTGGAGCGGCTGTTGATATTGTATCATGACCCCCGAAGAAAGGCAAAAAAATTGACATGAGCGGGAAAAGTGGTATGATAAACAAGGGAGTTTTGACGGTTTTCGTCAAAACTCCCTTCTATGATCAAAAGAAAGAGAGGACAAAATGGAGAAAAAAGTAAAAAGATTGCTGTGGTTTGTTTTGGGTGTGGTGATCAATTCCTTTGGCATTGCATTGACCACCAAGGCTGCGATGGGGACATCTCCCATTTCCAGTGTGCCCTATGTATTGTCTCTGTGGCTGCCTCTGTCTTTGGGACAGTTCACATTTATCGTAAATATGCTTTTTATCCTGGGGCAGATTCTTTTGCTGCGGCGGGAGTATCAACCGGTGCAGCTGCTGCAGATTGGGGTCAATGTGATTTTCAGCTTATTTATTGATGTGAGTATGGGTCTGCTGGAGGGATTCACACCTTCCAATCCGGTGATCGGCCTTCTGGCCGTGGTGGCTGGATGTGCCGCTTTGGGGTTGGGGATCAGCATCGAGGTGGCGGCCGATATGCTGCTGGTGCCTGGCGAAGGGGTGGTCAAGGCCATCAATCACCGGGTGGGCGGACGGTTTGGCACAGTGAAAGTGATGTTCGATCTCAGCTGCGTGATCCTTGCGGCTCTGGTATCGTTTTGTTCCATGGGCGGTATCCGGGGCTTGGGAGTGGGTACACTGGTGTCGGCTCTCATTGTGGGACGGTTTGTCAATTTGTATAACAAGCGCCTGCCCCTTATTCCTCATGTGGCCGGACTGAAAGAAGAATAAAATGTGAAAAAAGCGCCGCAAAAGCGGCGCTTTTTTATTTTATCGGGGTGAATTATACTATCAAGTGCAACAATTTAGGGAAATAAAAAGAAGTTCATA